>JALWYR010000196.1 GCA_027003085.1 Flavobacteriales bacterium | reverse complement strand
AAACTATAAAAAGAAAAAATATTGGACAAAAATCGAACATAAAAAACCAGCCTACTTTTTGTCCACATGAAAAAATCAAACTAAAAACAGCCTACTTTTTGTCTATTATACCAAAATGTGCAAAGTCGGAAAAAGGTGCGAAGTCGAGCATTTTTTAAAAAAAGGCGGCCCCACGGGCCACCTATAATAATTTAGCGAGAATTGAAAGATACTTACTCTTACTCTTTTACCACAACAAAACTTTGACGAATGCCTTGGATGGTAATATTCAAAATATATGTCCCCGTTGCCAAGCGACTCAGGTCAATAGTATTACCGGGATTATCAAAGCGGAATAGTTTTTTTCCGCCCGGTTCGATAACTGAAACCGATTGTACGGCCTTGGAGGAATTCCAGTAAATGATGCCGCGAGTAGGGTTGGGATAAATTACAAAGTTTTGGAATTCGGGTTTATTTTGTTTCAAAGTAACATTTCCCGTAACATCTAAGGTAAAAGGCCCTTCGGGTCTATCGGTATTACCGCTGTAATAACCCACATTGATGTAATATGTTGAACCAGCCGTGGGCGTAAAAGTAATATTTTCAGACGAGCCTACACCGTATCCGTCGGCAGCATGCACACACGAAAGCGCGGAGCAATCGGTTCCTTCATACACATCCAATTGCAGATCCCAACCGTTAGGGTCGGCAGTTACGTTGATATCGCCATTTACTTGGCTCACAGTGAATTTATACCAAACACCATCGTTCATTGAGTTACTGCAAATATCGATAAAACCGTTGTTATTAGTGGCTCCACTGGCATCCATGCTGTCCTGATAGGGAAGAGACGCAATTTCAGTTGCATGAGCACAATCATCGTTTTCGGGAGGTTGAGTCCAGCTATAAGGGCCCACCCAATCGCTGTACATTCCCGAACCGCAGTCAGAACGAACATAAAAATCATATACCGTTCCACCGGAAAGACCGGTAAGTTGGTAGGTAGGTTGCGTTACGCCCGTTACCATTGTACCGCTTCCTTGCGTAAATCCTGCGGGGCCCCATTCCAAATCCCATTGAGAGCCGCCATTGGCGTTCCATGTGAGGGTGGCCTCGGTGGCAGAAGTTGATACTGCATCCAAATTACCCGGATTGGGACAAGCTTCTTCCAAAACAATAGTGAATTCGCCTAATTCGCCACTATCGTGCCAAACTTGAAGGATATAGGAATTGCCAGCAGTAAGACCGGAAACTGTTTTTGTGCTACTTTGGTCATAACAAGCAATGTCCGTGCCCCCGCAAACGGTGTAAACCGCCGCTTCGATTTTATCACCCTTGGCTCCACCGGTAATGATTTTAACTGCACCGGAGGCAGGAGCCGTAAAGGAATAAAACAAGTCATAGTTGTCTCCGAAATCATCACATGATGTTTGCGACATGGAACTGGGTGTGGAAAAATTAGTGTTTTGCGCAACTTCGTTTCCGCTTCCGTTTCCGTTGGAATATACGGTTAAGTTGAGGGCATTGGCACAGTCGTTATTGCTATGGGTTTGTGTCCAAGTAACGGGGCCGGTCCAGTTGCTATATGTGCCTCCGCCACAATCGGCGCGAACATAGTAATCATAGTCTCCCAAGGTAAGACCTGTCAATTGATAGGATGGTTGCGTGATGCCCGTAACCGTGGTTCCACTTCCTTGGGTAAAGCCGGCCGGTCCCCATTCGAGTTCCCATTGCGTGGCACCGTTGGCATTCCAGTTCAATGTGGCTTCGGTTTCCGAGGCAGGTGTAGCTGTGGCACTATTGGGTGCCGGACAACTGGCTTCCAAGCCCACAAAAATAATGTTGGGTATATATGCCTTCGGACTACCTGAGGATGCCGTAGGAGGATTCGTGGGATCAGGATTGTTGGTGTCGCTATGGTATTCGATTCCGCGATTACTTGAAACGGCAGTGCAATAAAAATCATCGCTGCTTCCGTCGTAACCGGATTGGTTTTCGTCTACCGCAATCACAATATTATCCGTTCCGTTATAGGCCCAATCCGTAATGTCAATGGTAACCCATCCGTCGGCTGAGACCGTGCCTATGTCTCCCGAAAAAACTTGTGTCATACCGGAAACGGGAATCCAATCGGTATTGGAGGTGAATTCCGTTTTAGTAGTGTGTCCGATATAAACCGTCCATTCGTTGGAATTGGAAATTCCGTTGCCATGGAAATAAAATTTTATAGCTGTAATTGTTCCGCCATCGTTATCTCCTATTTCCGAAGCAAGGTAAATTTGTTGGGAATAGGAGTAAACATAGTAAGGTTCAACTGGTAGTCGTTTATCTATAAGATTCTCGTCACCCACTTGCACTTCTTGTGCACGGCCAGGGCCGGGTACGAGAAAAGTAATTAACGTGAACCAAAAGAATAATTTTACTTTCATAATTATTGATATTTTTGAAGTTGCTTAAACAAAGATACAATATATAATTGATTTGTCAATTATGTGAAAAACTACTCCCGGCATACCTTAAAAAACAATAAAAGTTTCCTGCAAAATTTATCGAATCCGTATACGAGCATCTACTATCACGGGCCTGGTTTTTACAAATAATACCGGATTCAGATCCATTTCTTCGATTTCGGGCAGATTTACTGCCAAAGCCGATAGTTTTTCCAAGAGATTTATCCAAGCAGGAATATCAATGCCTTTTTGGCCGCGGTATCCTTTGAGCAAGGGATAAACGCTCAGGCGCTTCAAGTAAAAATTCAATTCTTCGATACCGGCAGGAACCAGAGTTTTTTGAACATCTTTCCGGATTTCCAAATCGGTTCCGCCCTGGCCGAACAATAACAAATGCCCGAATTTTCCGTTTTTTTTCAAGCCGGCAAACATTTCCAACGGGCTATGAATCAAAGGCTGTATCAAAACCGCTCCGGCTTGCGGAATTTGCATGAGTTCACCGAAATGTCGCCGTGCTTCTTCCAACGAAGCCACATTAAGCCGCACACCTCCGGATTCGGTTTTATGAACAGGCCCCACAACTTTCATCACCATGGGGAAGAAATCGTCCCCAATACCGTCCAAATCTTCGATTTGGCTTACAAGAATTTGTTCAACAACGGGTAAACCGGCTGTTTGAAGTAAGTCCCTGACACGCCCGGGCTCCAAATATCCCGAATGACCTTCGATAAGGTTTAGCAATTGTTTTCGCAGGTTTTCGTCTTTTTGTCCGGGCAATGGAAACAAGGGCGGCCGGCGGCTAACATCACCCAGGGCCCTGCCGAACATTACTTCATCGGTAAAATGGAAGTGGCCTTTGCGGCGAAAATTTTCCATTTCGCGGGCCGTGTTGATCAAAGAGGGCATAATCGGATAAACCGGAACCGGGGATTTTCGGATATAACGGTCGATAACATCATAGGCTTTGTCCACAAGAAAAAGTCCCGGGCTGCCGAAAATGACACTGATGGCACCGGGGTCGAAATATTTTAAGCTAAATTCGAGCACTTTGTCCAATTGTTCGGCCGTGCCGGTGGCCAAAATGTCGATGGGATTTTTGACCGATGCACCCGGAAACAAAACTTCGTTTTCCAATTCCCGGGCTTTGGGATGATTGATTTCGGGCACCCGGAATCCGTTTTTTTCCAACACATCGGTGAGCATGACAGCAGGGCCGCCGGCATGGGTTACCACAATCATACGCCGGCTTGCAGGTTGCGGAAACCGGAACACGCCGGCACGGTAAATCATATCCAAGCGGCCGTGGGCCCGGAGTATGCCGGCCTTGGCAAACAGGGCATCCACGGCTGCATCCGGTGTAGCCATGGCTCCGGTGTGGGATGAAGCGGCGCGGCTTCCGGCCTGCGATGTTCCGGCTTTGACGGCCACGATACGGGCGCCTTTTTCGACCAACGAACGGGCATGGCGCAGCCATTTTTGCGGATGTTTGACCGTTTCGGCATAGATCATCAGCGTGCGGCCACGGGCATCGGTGTAGGTGGCATCCAAATGTTCCAAAACATCTTCCACACCGATTTGGGCCGCATTGCCCACCGTCCACACGCTATTGAAGCGCAAGCCCAAAGGCATGGCCGCTTCCATGATAAATACCGCCGTGGCACCCGAACCGGAAATCAAATCCACGCCCTTGGGATCGAGCCGGGGGACGGGTGTGGTGAACACGCCGGCATAGTGTGTGTTGATAAGTCCGATGTTGTTGGGCC
>JALWYR010000195.1 GCA_027003085.1 Flavobacteriales bacterium | reverse complement strand
CTCACTATTTCCAACATTGGGGGGTTATTTTTAAAATTACAATGCCCGGTAATTGATTTTCAATGACTTAACATTAAAAATTTCGCGTTCCGTTCTTTAACCGGACAACAATGATTCATAATTTAAAATTATTTCCCCGCCATTTATTTATTCATCTGTTTCGGTGGTTTCCTCTCCCAGCAATTCCCGGTATAGCCGTGCATTCTCCGCATCGAAAACCGCAAAAATCACCCGGCGCGGAAAATGATGACGTTCCAGAAATTCCGCCACGGTTTCCACGGCAATGGGTGCGGCTTTTTCCTTCGGAAAACCGTAAACGCCTGTCGAAATGTTGGGAAAAGCTACGCTTTCCAATTGTTTTTCGGCCGCCAAGGCTAAACTGTTCCGGTAGGCCGCACGCAATAGTCCGGCGCATTGTTCTTCATCGCGGAACCGCCGGCAATCGGGCCCTACGGCGTGAATCACATACCGGGCTTTCAGGTCAAATCCGGGCGAAATGACCGCCTGGCCGTAATCAACGCCTTGCGGGCAGTGTTCAATACACCAACGCAAGAGTTCCGGGCCTGCCGCCCGGTGAATGGCACCATCCACACCGCCTCCGCCCCGCAACGACGGATTGGCCGCATTGACAATGGCATCCACATCCAAGCGCGTAATATCGCCACGGAGCCAACGCATACGCTTGCGCAAATTTTCGGGAATCGTTTTCATATAACAGGGTTTTGGTTTACCCTAAAAGTTAAGCATTTTTTTCCTACAAATCCACCCACTTGCCCGCCAGTTGGCGGTATTCTTCCGTAGGCATGCCGCCCGGTGTCCGGAACATGGTTAATCTTTCTTGCACCAAATCACCTTCGGCCTGCCGGCACCATTCCGAAAACATACGCCCGTAGTTTGCCGCCGGATGGTCGCGCACCCACATTTCGCGGCAAAGCGAAAACCCGTGCCCGTAGGCCGTAGCCAATAAATCGTAGCGCCGTTCCACGGGCCACACCAAGGCAACACGTCCGTCCGGTGTCAAGGCCCCGGCGCCCAAGGCAAAAAGCGCGTCCAAAAATGCTACGCCCCCGCTGCGGGCTACCGTCCGGCCGTTGGAACCCGCCCGGTTTTCGAAATAGGGCGGATTGGCCAGTATCAAATCCTGCCGGTTTTCCGGAAGCCAAAGCCTGATGTCGGCCTGCCGGATGCTTATGCGTTCCGCCAAGCCGTTGCGTTGCACATTGGCCCGTGCTTCCATCACGGCTCCGGGCGAAATATCCACGGCTGTAATCCGGCTTCCGGGCATGCGAAGGGCAGCCATCAGGGCCAAAATGCCGGTTCCGGTGCCGGCATCGATGACGTGAACAACATCTTGCGTGTCGAACCATGCGCCAAGCAATACGCTGTCGGTCCCGATTTTGTGCGCGGCCTTTTCGTGGCACAACGTCAAAGGGCCCAAACGAAAAGGTTTATGGCACTCACCGGTCGCTATCACGGTCGTCGGGTAGTTCGCCTTGCTTCAAGTAAACGTCGAGCAGGCCGTCGGGCAGGTTCAAATGCATGGTTTTGGCCGGGCGGTCGAGCCGGTCGATAAGGTCGTCGTGGATGGGCACCAGAATCTCCTTGCCCGTAGGATGCAAAACAATCAGGTAGGGTTGCGCCGCATAATCATTGACCGACTTGATTAGTCCGATTTCCCCTGCGCGCTTGTCCACGGCCTTAAAGCCGATAATTTCGTGATAATAGAATTTTTTGCCTGTCAGTTCGGGCAGGTCGGCCAGCGGAAGGAACAATTTACGGCCCACCAGGGCTTCGGCGGCCTCCACCGAGTCCACATCTTCGAAATCCAAGCGCAGCAGCAGGGATTTATGCAATCCGGCCGAGCGAATAAAAAAAGGAATCAGTTTTCCTTTGATTTCCAGGAAAACCGATTCCAAATCTTCGTACTGTTCGGGTTCGTCGGTGTCCAGTTTCACCAGGACTTCGCCGCGGATGCCGTAGGGTTTAACGATTTTACCCAAATAATAGGCGTCCCGCTTGTCCATACCCGCAAATTTTGTCCCTGCTTTTTAGGCCTCGCCGCCTTCTTCGGCTTGGGCACCGGCATCGCCGGCTTCGGGCGCCTGACCGGCATCATCCTCTGTTGCGGTTTCTGCGGCTTCGGGTGCAGGCGTCTGTTTGGCCGCGCGGGCATCGCTATAAGCCTTTTCGCGGTCGTAAATAGCTTTTTTGGCGGCCGCTTCACGCTCGGCCACACGGTCTTTGTGGGCCTGCACCTTGGCTTCGTGCCGTTCGAGCCATTCGGCAAAGCGGCGTTCGGCTTCTTCCATATCGAAGGCGCCTTTGCGAACACCCACAAGCAGGTGTTTTTTGTAGAGCACGCCTTTGTATTTCAGAATGGCGCGAGCCGTTTCGGTGGGTTGAGCACCGTTCATCAACCATTTGACCGCGGCATCCACATCGATTTGGATGTCGGCGGGTTCCACCATGGGATTGTAGGTTCCCAATTTTTCGAGGAATTTACCGTCGCGCTTGACGCGGGAGTCGGCGGCGACGATCCAATAGAAAGGTTTACCTTTCTTTCCGTGACGTTGTAATCTGATTCGTACAGGCATAATAATGCGTTTTGCGAGGTACCCGACCTCTGGATTAATGTGCGGCAAAGATAGCCAAAAAATTCGAATCGAAAGCAAGGGTTCCGGTTTGCAGTTTTTTTTGGGGAATAACGGGCCTGTTCGTATTTTTCTTATTTTAAAAATAAATCCCGGATAAAATAATAAGGATTCGACATTCTTTCGTTTTTTATTAAATTTGATACAAATTATTACCATTGGTATGGATAAGTTTGTAATAAAGCTCGGCGAAACGGACTTTCTCACGTATCAACTCTATGCCGCATCGAAGTCCGAAAGGATTAAAAAGAAACGTCGATTATCATGGATTACATATACTGTTTTATGGTTCTCCTTTGCATTTCTCTTTCACCTATCGGGTCAGTACGGTATTCGGAATATACTTTTGTTAGTGGCATTATTTTACTTGATTTTTCTACCTTTGAGATTACGAGAACATTATAAAAAGCATTACCTGAATAACATCAGGGAACATTATAAAAACCGGTTCGGCGTTGAATCGGAGATTTGGTTTGATAATAATTTTTTATTTGAATCGGATCCATATGCTTTCACTAAAATCAAATTATCCGCCATTAAACAAATCAATGAAATTCCCTCCCATATTTTTATTAAGCTAAAATACGGCCCGGTAGTAATTATTCCCAAAACCATAACAGATTTGGATAAATTCAAACAAGAACTCCAAGCCATTGCAGGCCGGTTAAACATTCCTTGGAACGTGGAACCGGATTGGAAATGGAAATAAAACATCAACCTATGCTTCGTATTCCTTTTTTTATTGTAATTCTTTTGCTGACATCATCACGGTGTTCCGGCCCGGAGAATAATACGGGACTTATGTCAAAAGAAAAAGAAGTTTGGAAATATTATCACACCAAAGATTCCGTTCCGGAATTACTCTTTGCAGTCCTCCGCCGAATGCATCATGGTGAATTTGAAATAGCCGATCCTGACGAAGACTACAACACTACCGATGTGATCAACGATGCTTTGCCCACACGCAAACTAATACTATTGGCACGAAAAGGTGAACAATGGCGAATGACTTATGCGGAAGGCGGTTTTGGAAAAAAATATGTTTATACGGAATGTAAAATTAGGTCGGATTCGATTTTTGATTTCGGAATAACCCAAACCTTACTTCGTATTGATAACAATGATAGCATTGATAACTACCTTTCGCAGCGCTTATTAATACCCAAAAAAGTAACGGTAACCTTAAACCATTAACTTGGACAATGATAAAACGGAACGCAAAAACCATTATTATCCTTATTATTTTTATCGGCCTCTGGCTATTAAAAATCGTCTATTGGTTAAACAAAACCATTGAGTTTTTCGGTTTAATTATGTTTTTATTCTTAGCAATAATCGGATTAATAATCTTTTTCATATCACTTTCATCCGACATAAAACAATTTCGCAAGGACAAAAAACCGGTAAGTCTGCTTCCCTCCGTGATTGGGGTTGTATTTATTCTCCTAGTTAGTTAGCAAACAACCAAAATCTTTTCAAAATTTAACCGGCCTACACTTATCAAAATATTTTACGATGGTGATTATAATGGTTTAGGTATAGATTTTAAAACCAACGG
>JALWYR010000194.1 GCA_027003085.1 Flavobacteriales bacterium | reverse complement strand
GTCTCCCTACGGGCTCCACAAGCCGGCGCTTCGCCTGCGGCTTCGCTTGTCTTGTTCCGTAGCTACGGCAGCCACCTGCGGCGTCTGCCTTCGCCACCGCGGCAGACCTGCGGTCTGCCGCGGGCTACGCGAGCCCTCCGGTCTCGCTCCGTAGGCTGCGGAGCCGCTTTGCGTCTCCTTGCTTGTCGCCGGGCCGGTTTCCGGCCCGGCTCTGCGCCGCGGAGCCACTTGCCGCCCTTACAGGCGCCTGCGGTCTCCGCGGACGGATCTTTTATTCTACTTGAATGTTTGCAGTAGGAGAACATCGATTAACGATCAGCGATTTAAGATTTCCGAATTTTTTTTTCAATTCTCAAATCGGCGTTCGAATGATCGGTGTTCATTATTCGAGGGCGGCCTTCCGCCCGAGACAAAAGCGCCAGGGATGGAAGCGGTATGAGCCGACGCCCTGCCGCCGGCCCGCCGCGGCGGGGTGACTGACAGCGGGAAGCCGCACCGCCGCGCATCGCGGGCCAAGAGCAGGGCGAGGCGAATATAAGCGGACAGCCCGACGGCGCCGTGTGAGGAAAGGTGGCCGGCGAGGGCGCTCCGCCGTCCCGACGACGGGCACCTGCCGCCGCCGCGGCGCGCGTGAGCGCGCCGGCGGATTGCCAAAGGCAAGCCGCGCGGGCTTCGCCCGCCGGCGGCGGCCCGAACACTTGGCGCCGGGGCGCCCTAAAAACAAAATAAACTAACCAAAAAGCAAACGCCCTTTCGTCCGTTACAACGAAAAGGCGTTCTTGAAAAAACAAAAAATAACGACAAAACACTACAAAGCTATGAAAAAAGGAGCGGATTTCCTGATTAAACAAACCGATCCCAAGGAAGTGTTTACCTTGGAAGACCTGAGCGAAGAACAACAAATGATGGCCGAAGCGGCCCGCGACTTTGTGGACCGTGAAATGTGGCCCGTCAAAGAACGCTTCGAACAAAAAGACTATGCGCTGGTGGAACGCTTGCTGCGTCAGGCCGGCGAAATGGGTTTCCTGGGCATCGCCATTCCCGAACAATACGGCGGACTGGGAATGGACTTTGTTACCGCCATGCTGGTATGCGACCGCATTTCGGGCGCCACGGGTTCGTTTGCCACGGCCTACGGCGCGCATACGGGTATCGGCATTATGCCCGTTTACCTTTACGGCACCGAGGAACAAAAACAAACTTACTTGCCCAAACTGACCACGGGCGAGTGGATAGGCGCCTACTGCCTCACCGAACCCGGCGCCGGTTCCGACGCCAACAACGGTAAAACCAAGGCCGTGCTTCAACCCGATGGCGAACATTACCTGATCAACGGCCAAAAAATGTGGATCAGCAATGCCGGCTTTGCCCAATCCTTCGTGGTGTTTGCCAAAATCGAAGAAAACGGCAAAACCGACGACAAACTGACGGCCTTCCTGCTGACCTACGATCCCGAAAATCCCAACGGCATTGTTTTGGGCGAAGAAGAGCACAAACTGGGCATACGTGCATCGTCCACACGGCAGGTGTTCTTTAACAATACCAAAGTGCACAAAAGCCAAATGCTGGGCAAACGCGAGGAAGGGCTCAAAATCGCCTTGAACGTGCTGAACATCGGCCGGGCCAAATTGGCCGCCGGCATTATGGACAGCACACGCCGCGTGTTTAACGAAAGCGTTCGCTATGCCAACGAGCGGGTGCAATTCGGGCGGCCCATTGCCAGCTTTGGTGCCATCAAGGAAAAAATCGCCCGCATGGCCGCCAAAATCTATGCGGCCGAATCGGCCATTTACCGCGAAGCCAAAGACACCGACGACAAAATCCGCGAACTCAAAGCCCAAGGCCTGCCGGCCGAAGAAGCCGAGCGCAAGGCCTTCGAGGATTATGCCATCGAGGCGTCGATCATCAAGGTTTATGTATCGGAAATGGCGCAAGAGGTGTCCGATGAAGGCATTCAAATCTACGGCGGTATGGGCTTTTCCGAGGATACGCCCATGGAAAGCTTTTGGCGCGATGCCCGCATTACACGCATCTACGAAGGCACCAACGAAATCAACCGGCTGGTTACGGTGAGCATGCTGATGCGCAAGGCGCTCAAAGGCCAAATCGACCTGCTCACGCCCGCCAAGGCCGTGGCCAAGGAACTGACGGGCATTCCGTCGTTCGACAAGCCCGACACGAGCGATCCGTTGGCCGGTGCCGAAGCCATGGTCGAAAAACTCAAAAAACTGTTCTTTATGGCCGCCGGCACCGCCGTGCAAAAACTGGGCGACAAGTTGGTGCACAACGAGCAAATCGTAATGAACGCCGCCGACCTGATGATCGAAATTTATTTGAGTGAAAGCGCCTTGCTGGCCGTGCGTAAGAAAAAATTGCTGAATCCGGAACGCGATTTAAGCATCGAAGAGGATTTGGTGAACCTGCACGTGTTCTATTCGGTGGAAAAAGCCCGCGTCAAAGCCGCCGAAATGGTGCGCAACCTGGCCACGGGCGACGAATTGCGCATTATGGAGCTGGGCATCAAACGCTTTACCAAATACGATGCGGCCCCCGATGTGATTGCCCTGCGCGAACGCATTGCGGATTACTTCAACCGCGAAGGCCGCTACAACCTGAACGGTTATTGATAGGAACCATAGGGTTTTTGTGTTTGTTCAGCAATAAAAACCGCCCGGATGGGCGGTTTTTTTAGTGTTTATTTGTGATGAGTATTTGGATATAGATGATTTGTATGAATTTCTCAGCTTAGTTAGAGCAGTTTGTTACTAATAATCAAATGAATTACATTTTCCGAATGATTTTTTCATGTAGCCAACTAAACGCGGCGTTAATGTCGTAATTGATTTCTGGGCGTAGCAGGCCTTCCAAATCTCCGGTAAATAAGGGGTCTTGGATTTTACTTTCAATATTTCGAAGAAAAATTTTCCGGGACGGAACAACTTGATTACCGGATTGTTTCATGTATTTGGAATAGCAAGCCAAAATGAGGTCAATGTCCAAATTCAAATGTTTTCGCGCATAATCCAAATCGAACAAGTCTCTGCCTTTGTTTCGTTGATACAATGCCCGGAGTTTGGTAGCCAGTAGTTCATGAATGTTGTATGTCCGTATATCGGCCTGTCCTGAAAACCATTCCGTATCGACCCGCAAAGTTTTATGTTCCCAGTCCAAAACATGGAAATGTTCCATTGTGTTTATTTCAATTTTAAGGCGTAACGGAATTCCTTCGTATTCGGAAACAAACCGGTAGAAGGCTTTGGCGCTATGACCTTTGATTTGGGTGCTACGGGCTTGGTCAAAAAAATCGATTACCTGATCCAATCGTTTCATTATGGGGCTAATAGGGCCGGGTTTTATTTGAACCAAATCAATGTCTTCGGAATATCTGGGAGCCGGATGCAAGTATAGTTTATGTAGTGCCGTTCCGCCACGAAATGCCATATGCCGTCGTAAGAAGTCGTCGGAAAAAATTTCTACCAAAACACGACTGATAACCAAGTCTTGTTCCACTTGATAAAATTCTTTCCAAGGGGCCATTGTTTGCCAACGGGTGATAATGGGTTTGGGTATCATAGGTCGCTTTCGGGTTTAGTGTTTTCGATTACTTTCCAAAAATTTGCGGTTTTCCCTGACCGTTTCTTTGCGCTTGGACTCAATAAAACGGGATATAATTTGCGCTGTTCAAGATGATTTTTCAAGGAATCAACCAAAGACTTGCCGGCACCGGATTTTTCGAGAAGGAAACCGAAACGCTGCAAAGTGCTGACATAAGGATACCATTCAAGGAGTTCTTCCAGGTCTTTGGCTGTGACTTCACCGGTCAGTTCTTTGATGACAGTAAAGATTCTGTTGATTCCGCCAAGTTTGGTTTGATAATGTATCAAATCGGCAATAGTTAATGCCGGACTGGAAATTCGGAAAAAACCGGCATCGGATTTCATTTTACGGATATTTTTGGATGGCCAACGAGAGGCCGTGAAAAATTTGATATGAAAAGATTTTTTTTTGATTTCGGCCAATGGTGAAGGCGTAGTTATAATATAATCCGTTTGCAATTGTTGGTGGGCGGCCCCGTAAAACTTGGCGGCGCTGAATAAACCTACATAATAGGGTTTTTGTAAGAATGAAAAAAGTTTGTCCACATAGAATTGTAAAGGTAGATATTGGCGCACTGCGTATTGAGGTGGGAAGATTACATAAAATTCTTTGCGCAGATTAAAAATTTCATTTTTGGCACTCAGCCGTGATAATTCATTTTTTATGGCAGCCGGGGTTTTGTTTGTTTTACTACATAGCTCATTGTAATTAAACGCATAAACCTCATAGGATTGCAATTGCCGGATGTATTCTTTTATGTTCATCGTTAGTATTTTTTCGCGCAAAGTATCAATTTTCGATGATTATCGCAAATTTTTACTATGCCATCCGTATTGATATATTCAAAAACGTATATATTTTCGATTATATGCGAAAATGAATATATTTTGAATTATATGCGAAAACGCATATATTTTGGATTATATGCAAAATTGCATATAAACTTTGTAATCCTGCCGAAATGGTTTCGGCTTTACTCCTTAATAAATTTCAATATTGCCTGCCTGTTTTCCGCTTGCAGTTTTACAAAGTAAATACCTGACCGTAATACGCTTACGGGAATTATAAGCGTGTTTTGGTGAACAAATTTTTGCTGTCGCAAAATTTTTCCCGTCATATCTGCAATGCTTAGATTTATCACGGGAATGGTTTTGACTAAACGGATGCCGAGAAAGTTGCGGGCGGGATTGGGAAACAACCTGATTTGTCGTGCAAACGGTGAATCCGCCCTGCGGAAGTTCGGTTGGCTGAGTTTCAATACAAAAACATCCGTTCCCCCTGCCGAAATAAGGTTAAACACGGCCGGACCCGGGTCGAAATCGGTAGTATCGGCAAAGTTGCCGATGGTGTAAATATTCCCCGCATTATCGGTTTTTAGTGCCTGGCTATATCCGAAATAAGAACCGCCCCAAGAAACGGCCCATTGAAAATTGCCGGCACTGTCCATTTTTTGGACAAAAACATCGCTCCAATTTTCGGGAACAAGTTGATAGGTTCCCGGGCCGGGGTCAAAGTCGGTTGTGTCGCTGAAAATACCGTAGGTATAAACATTTCCGTAGCGATCAACTTCAATAGCATTGCCTTGGTCCCAATTATTACTTCCAAACGATTTGGCCCAAAGGAAATTGCCGGAGCTATCCATTTTTTGGACAAAAACATCATTATTTCCCAGCGCCGTCAGGTTATAGGTTCCCGGGCCCGGGTCGAAGTCCACCGTGGCCCCGAAATCACCTGTGGTATAAACGTTTCCGCCGTCGCCGGCCCTTATCGCCCAGGCGTCGTCATAATCCGTTCCACCGAAAGCCCTGGCCCAAAGGAAATGGCCGGCACTATCCAATTTGAGCACATAGGCGTCATATTGCCCCGCCGAAGTAAGATTGTAACTTCCCGGGCCGGGATCGAAATCAGCGGTTCCGTCAAAATTTCCGGTGATGTATATATTCCCTTCTTCGTCGATATCCAGCGACAAAGCATCAATAAAACCGGGTCCGCCGAAAGCACGCGCCCAAAGGAAGTGGCCGGCACTATCGGTCTTTTGAACAAAAGCATCGTAGTAACCGTTGGCAATCAGATTGTAGGAGCTAGGTCCCGGGTCGAAATCAACCGTATCGCCAAAAATGCCAACGGTGTAAATATTGCCCGAACCGTCGATTTTCAGATCATAAACCCGGTCGTCGCCGTGTCCCCCGATAGAATAGGCCCAAAGAAATCGGCCGCTGGCATCCATTTTTTGGACAAAAATATCGTTATCGCCTGCCGAAACAAGCGAGTGTGTTCCCGGGCCGGGATCGGCATCGAGCGTATCGAGGAAATAACCGGTGGTGTAAATATTGCCCGAACTGTCAATGTCAATGGCGCCCAACATCTCATTGTTTGCACCGCCAATGGCCCGTGCCCAAAGGAAATGGCCCGAGGGGTCGGTTTTTTGGACAAAAATGTCTTGTTGTCCTGCTGCAATAAGGTTGTAGGTTCCCGTTCCAGGGTCGAAATCCGCCGTGCCGTAGAAATTACCGCCGGTATAAATGTTGCCCGAAGCATCTATGCGCAGCGCATAGCCGTTGTCGTAATTCGTTCCTCCGAACGCCTTGGCCCATTCGAAGGTTTGGGCGCGTAAGGGAACAAGGACCCAAAGGAAGGCCATCATCAAATAACCTGTGGTTTTCATAGCTATTATTATTTATGACGATTATTTCCGGCTGGGAATAATTGACTTGAATATGCTTAAATTGAAAAATAATATTTGATTGATAATCAATCATTTATAAGAAATAATCCTTTGTATATGCAAATTATAAAATATTTTTGTTTTTATTGCAAATTATCATCAACATAATGTATTTTTTTTGATAAAAAGTAATTTTAAATTCATCCGATTGGATAAATAATTTCCTTACAAAATATGCGATGTTCATTTTTTTCGCTTTTTACCACCCGCAAAAAATGCGCTATCTTTGTAGGACAAATTTTTGTCGGATATGCAAACAAAAACCGATATTTTCCACCTTTTGCCTTCGCAAATACGCCGCGATATTGTGCGTATGGTTCACGACGCCCGTTCGGGTCATCCGGGCGGTTCGTTGGGCACGGTGGAATTTTTTACGGCCTTGTTTTTCAAGGTGCTTCGCAATATTGATCCCGCCAAATTCGATGCCCGCCATTCCACGGGCGAAGACGTGTTTATCCTGTCCAATGGACATATCACGCCGGTATATTATTCGGTATTGGCACGTCGCGGATATTTTCCTTTGGAATGGTTGAGCGGTTTTCGTCGTTTGGGTTCGCCATTGCAAGGGCATCCGTCGGTGCACGACGGTCTGCCGGGCGTGCGCATCGCTTCGGGTTCGTTGGGTCAAGGGCTGTCGGTGGCCTTGGGTGTGGCTCAGGGAAAAAAGCTCAACAATGACCCCCACTTGGTGTTTACGCTCCATGGCGACGGCGAATTGCAGGAAGGGCAGATTTGGGAAGCCGTTTTATATGCCGGCGCCAAGCATATCGACAATTTGATTGCCACGGTGGATTACAACAATGCCCAAATCGACGGCCCGGTGGATAAAGTGCTGAGCTTGGGTGATTTGGAAGCCAAATTTGCGGCTTTCGGTTGGGAAGTGATGCACATCCGGCAAGGCAACAACCTGGATGCCGTTACCGAAGGATTGGAACAAGCCCGGAGTTTGACGGGCCAAGGCAAGCCCGTAGCCGTAATTATGCATACCCAAATGGGCTTTGGCGTGGATTTTATGCAAGGCGATTACCGGTGGCACGGCAAGCCCCTTGACGACGAACAACTGGAAAAAGCCCTGGCGCAACTGCCCGAAACCCTGGGCGATTATTAATTTTCGGTTATGGCCAAACAAGAAGCCCGAAAAAAACGTTCGCTTTTTAAAAAACTCACCGATACCTACCGGCTGCTGATTATCGATGAGGATACTTTTGAGCACAAACTGGATTTTTCGCTTTCGCGGCTCAATGTGTTTGCCGTTACGGGTTTTTTGGCTTTGTTGCTTATTGTGGGCACGGTGTTTTTGATTGCCTATACGCCTTTGCGTGAATATATTCCCGGTTATCCTTCGTCGGAATTGCGGAAAAAGGTTTATCAACTGGAATTGTTCAAAGATAGTTTGCGCCGCGAAGTGCAAATGCGCGACCGTTATATCGAAGCATTGCGCAAAGTGATGACCGGCGAAATTACGCCCGAGGAAATTTCGCGCAAAGCACTTTCCGACAGCATTGCGGCGGTGGATACCGCAGCCCTTAAACCTTCGCGCGAAGATTCCTTGCTGCGCAAAGAAGTAGAACGAAAAGAGGCCTTTCGGGTAACGGACAACAGGCAAACGGAAATAAGTTTTTTGCCACCTGTGCGCGGACCGATTTCCCGCCGTTTCGACCCTTCGGCCGGACACCTGGGCGTGGATATTGTGCTTCCGCAAAACACGCCGGTCAAGGCCGTTGCTCAGGGTCGGGTCTTGTTTACCGGTTGGACGCCCGACAATGGTAATGTTATTGTGCTTATTCATCCGCAGAATTTTGTGTCGGTTTACAAGCACAACCGGAAATTACTCAAACAAACGGGCCAGAAGGTCGAAGCGGGCGAAGTGATTGCCCGGGCCGGAAATACGGGCGAAAATTCCACCGGGCCGCATCTTCATTTCGAACTTTGGCACAACAACCGGCCCGTCAATCCCGAATTGTATATGCAATTGGCCAAACCTTAGGGAACAGCCGTATCCAAATATTGCATTAGTTTTTTCCGGTTGCTTTCGAAGCTAAAAGCATCCAATACGAGCAAATAATTTTCCGGGTCATAAACATAGTCATAGGCATAGTGGGCCAATGCCAAGCGTTGGTCGTCGAAGCTGAACAAGCGCAATATATGCAGGATTTGACGCGAGGTAAAGCATTGATGACGCACCAACCACCGGGCCATTTGCAAGCGTTCGTCGTCAAAAGTTTTGTTTCTTATTTGTTGAAGCATGTGAGCAAAACTTGTGGGTGAAACGGGTCTGCCGCAGGCCGCGTCCAAAGCATTGCCTATATTATTCCAATCGTAAGAGATGCCGGGCGAACAATTACCGGAAGATGCCAAGGGATAAACATCTACAACGTGCAAGGCACCCGAGGGTTCAATGCGATAAACAATTTCACTGGCCGGTGGCACATAAACGGTTTTTTCCAACCTCCGGCCGCCGGCCATTTGAATGCCCACGTGGTAAAAATCACCGGTCAGCCCACCGATGCGGAGCCGCACTTGCGGACGGTGGTTTACCGGATGTCCGTTGATGCTCACATACACCGGTATTTTAGTGCGGGTAAACAACACCAAAGCCCGTTCGGCAGAATATTGTGCACGAGCCGGAGCCAACAACAAACCGAGCAATAGAAGAAGGACACCACGTTTCATAACAAATGATATACCAATAATAATCCAAAGCCCGTGCCAAAGTCCGAATTTTGCCGGAAAAAATCGTATTTTGCAAGTAAAATCAATGCCATGATTTACCGTATTCGAGCTACGGCTGCCACCGGTGGCGATCAAGTGTTTCGCGATTTGGAAGTAAGCGATGAAAACAACCTTGAAGACCTGCACAATATCATTCAGCAATCCTTCGGATTGGAAGGGAACGAATTGGCCTCCTTCTATACCACCGATGACGAATTGAATCTCATCGACGAAATTCCCCTGTTTGCTATGGACGAGGGCTTGCGCGCACGCACCATGGCCAATACTTTGCTCAAAGACGTGCTCAACCGCGAACAACCCAAGCTCATCTATGTTTACGATTACTTGAACATGTGGCAATTCCTTATCGAATTGTTGGAGGAAGGCCCCGAAGCGCCGGGCGCCGGTTATCCGCGATTGGTATATAGCTACGGACAACTGCCCGAACAACCGCCCGAGCCCGAGTTTGAAATCGAAAACCTGAACGAGGAATTCGACGAAGGCGGCCGCGAGTGGGACGAAGAGGATCCTTTCGGTGATTTCTATGATTTGAACGACGACGAATGGTAGGCGAGTGAATAATTATTCTTCAAGCTCATCGTCCATTGCCCGGCTTTCCAGGGCGGGATTGATTTGTTTTTTGGGCGAGAGGCCCAATTTGCGCATACGTTCCACTTTGCGAATCAAATTATCCTTGCCTGTGGACAGTTTGTTCATGGAATTTTCGTAAGCCTTTTGGGCGTTTTGCAATTGGCGTCCCAACTGAATCAAATCTTCGGTAAAACCAGTGAATTTTTCGTAAAGCGATGTGGCCTGACGCAGGATTTCCTGCACGTTGCGTTGGCGGTATTCGTTTTTCCACATATTATCCACCATTTTGAGCAAGGCCAACAGGGTGGTGGGTGTGGTCAGCACCACATTGCGGCGGAGTGCTTCGTCGTAGAGTTCGGGATGTTCGCGCATGGCCACGGCAAAGGCGGGTTCCACGGGAATAAACATCAGGGTAAAATCGGGTGTGCGTCCTTGGAGTTCGTCCAGCCGGTGGTATTCCTTGCGGGCCAGTTCGTCGATGTGTTTGCGCACCGAAAGCAGGTGGGCTTTGAGTGCGGCTTCGCGTCCGGCTTCATCGTTGGCATTGATGTATTGTTCGTATGCTTTGAGCGAAACTTTGGCATCCACAATCACGGCTTTGTTATCGGGCAAAAAGACGATAACATCGGGCCGCAAGCGTTGCCGGGTTTCGTGTTCGGCGGCACGGAAACTTTGTTGGGTAATGTATTCGCGTCCCTTATCAAGCCCCGATTTTTCCAGTATGCTTTCCAATATGGCTTCGCCCCAAATACCTTGGGTTTTGGTGTCGCCTTTGAGTGCGCGCGTAAGGTTTTGGGCTTCGCGGGTGATTTGCAGGTTGAGTTCTTTCAGGTTTCTGATTTGTTCCATCAACGAGGCCGTGCGTTTGAGATTTTCGCGGTCGGTTTGTTCCACTTTGGTTTTGAATTGTTGCAAATCTTCCTTGAAGGGACGGATGATTTCGTCGAGTTTTTGGCGGTTGTGTTCGGTGAATTTACGCGAGGTTTCTTCCAGGATTTGGCGGGCCAGGTTTTCCAGTTTTTCCGAAAGGTATTTTTCGCGTTGGGCAAAATCTTTTTCGATACGTTCCAGTTCGGTTTGCCAACGGCGACGCTCTTCGTCCCATTGTTGGCTGCGCAGTTCCATTGCCTGACCGAGCCGCTGGATTTCGGCTTCTTTGGCCGACAGGGCTTCCAGGTGTTGTTTTTCCAAGTTGTGGATGCGGAGCTCACGCTCTTGAAGTCCGGCTTGCAGGTCGGCCGAACTTTTTTCGGCTTCGCCCAGCCGTTCTTCCAAATGCTTGTTCCTGGCTTCCAATTGACCCAACCGGTTGCCCGCAGCCGAACGAGCCACAAAAAAGCCCAGCACACCGCCCAACACGAATGCCAGCACCAAATAAAGGATAAAAACGCCACTCATAGCTTACGGAATTTGAAAGTTTTGCATTGTTTATCAAAAGTAAGCAATTCGTGCGAGAAAACACCGTCCAAAGCATCGAGGGCCTGTTCCGGCGTCAGTTCTTGCAATCGCCTTTGATGCAGCAGCAAAATACGGTCGGCCAGGCCGGACAGGAGTTGAATATCGTGGGAGCTGAAAACGACGGTTTTTCCTTGGCGGGTCAGTTGGCGCAGCAGTCCGAATATTTGGGCTTTGTGCACCAAATCCAGGTGGGTGGCGGGTTCGTCCAACAGCACCACGGGTGTATCTTGGAGCAAGGCGCGCGCAATGAGCACCATACGGGCTTCGCCGTCGCTCAGTTGTCCCACGGGCCGTTGGAGCCAATGTTCCATTTGCCAATCGGCGGCCAAACCGCGTATGCGGACATCCTTTTCCCGGGCCGTAAAACCGGGCGGCATTCCGGTAGCCAACACTTCGTATACGCGCAGGTTTTCCATAGGGCGGCCGGTCCACACCACGGCCACGTGGCGGGCCAATTGACCGGGCGTCAGCCGGTGTAGGGCGGTGCCGTTCCACAAAACCTCTCCGCGCTGCAACGGAATCACGCCCGTGAGCAAGCGCAGCAGGGTGGATTTTCCGCTGCCGTTGCGTCCCACCAGGGCATACATCCGGCCGTGTTCCGCATCGAAGTTTACGGCTTCCAGCACGGTTTGCGACCCGTAGCCGAAATACAAATTACGGACTTGCAGGGCTTTCATAGGGCCAATATACGGAGAATGCGGGATTTGATAATTTTTTTCAGGGCGCCCGGCTGCCAGTGTTCGGGGCGCCGCCGGCGGGCGGATGCCCGCTGCGGATGGCCGAACGTTGAAACGGATATATCGAGGGCCCTGCCCCGCGGCGAATCCGCGGGGCAGGGCGATTGCTGATTTTCAAACATTTACGCCCGACCATCCGCCCGGCGCCTTCCCGGCATTGCTGTGCAATGTGCGGGACAAGTCCGGCGCCGCGGCGACGCTCCGGCCACTGCTTCAAGGCGGCGGAGCGCTTTTGCATTGGCCGGCCCTCACACGGCAGCCACCGCGTGCTCCGCTCAAACGTTCCGGCTGCCCGCACCGGCATTTCGATGCCGCGGTGCGTAGGGCTTCCCGCTGTCAGCCGCCGCCCGCGGGAAATGCTCGGGCGCGCAGCCGGCCCGTAACCGCTTCGCCCGCTGGCGCGGTAAGTTGTAGTTATAGCATAGAAAATTGAATCTCTTCTTCAAAAAATTCAATATTTGATTCCATTATGAAAAAACTCCGCTAAAAAAACTAATTATCAATGGTGAATGGTCCAAGTAACCTTCTTGTTTTTTTGGATTGCCAAATCGCAGATATAGATATATTCTTCAAGTAGGTCTTTAAATTGCTCGTATTTGGTTTCTGTTTTGATATAAAGTTTTTTACCACAAACACGGATTACCGGCTTTGCTTTTATCCAAGTTAAAAATTCCTATTTTTTCCCAATTATCACAGATAATTCCAGTTCTTGTTGACGAAAGGGGTTGAAGTGATAGCCATCTAAGTGGCATTTTATCAATTTGCTATAATAAAGAAAATGACCAGAAGCACCGGATTTTTCCTCTTTTCTTGTAGAAATCCAGTGAACAAAAGGATAATAATATTGACGATTTTTTAAATCATTCAAAATTTTAACAAAGATCGTTTTCATTTTTTTGGGGTCGATTAGTCTTTTTTCCTCCAAATCGGAGCTATAAGGAAATAGTAAATCCAATTCTTCTTTATTCAAAATCCTTTCAGGACAAAAATAATAGCCACCAGAAACAATTTCAGAATAAAAACTATTGTAACCTATATGTTCCGGCTCATAACTTTGTACGGGTTCATCTATGCTTAAATCTAAAATAAAACCCATATTGTCTCATTTTTCATCGAACAAAAATATATCCATATGTTGAAAATTACAATCAATTGATATTTTCAAATTTCCTATTGGCATTTATGATATTGCGACGATAAAGGCCTAATAGCCGGCCTTCAATGTTTGCAGCAGGAGAGTGATGTCATTCCGACGGAGGGGGCCATGTATAATACCGTCGGAGGCAAAAGACACCGACGGAGCGGGAGCAATAGCATAGAAAGTCGTTTTGGATATTAGTAAAATATTCCTAATTTTATTCCAAAATAATTCATGCGAAACCTGTTAATATTTTTATCGTTAATGATTTTTGTGCTGGGATTTAAACTTCATGCACATGAAATTCAATTTTTTGTGGGAGATACTGGAAAGCCTGCCGAAATTACCGTTATACTTTTGAAAAAAAACGATACCATAAGTGTTTATAAAACAAATAGTAGATTTTTTACTCTTAAAAATATTAATAGCAGAACTGTTCTTACTATAATTTACAAAAACCAACGATATCAATTGAATCGATTAAAAAGAAGGATTAAGAGCATTATTATTTATTATAAATATAACACAGGGAGTGAATGTTATATTGTAACGGAATATAATAATAATGGTCGCATTAAAGATAAACACGTTGCATCGGATCATGCATCTTCTTGCCAAACATTTAGCGAAATTCTATTGATTCATATGAAATTGCTAAGACGGAAAGACATATCACCTCTTTGTGGAGGGATCGGTATAAGAAATAGAAAAGAGCAAAATATGAAAGAAACGAATGAAAAAGAATGACTTGGGATTTTGACTTATTTTCACTATTATAAGAGTTTCATTTATTAATTTCCCTTTATTCGCATTATTGAGTTGTACAGACAAACCTCAATCGACATACAATAATTCCCTTACGCGAAAATGAATGTTGATAGAATTTTCGGTATAATAGACAAAAAGTAGGCTGTTTTTAGTTTGATTTTTTCATGTGGACAAAAAGTAGGCTGGTTTTTTATGTTCGATTTTTGTCCAATATTTTTTCTTTTTATA
>JALWYR010000193.1 GCA_027003085.1 Flavobacteriales bacterium | reverse complement strand
GGCGGATGCGCAAGCCGTCCTACGATGAATACAGGTTTTTGCAACGTAAATTGGATTCGTCGCTTTACGATGAATTGAATTTCAGGATGGTGGTACCGGGCATGGCCGTAAAATACGGAAAAGAAAAGGTAAGGGCATCCTTGTATGGTGATGCGGGGAATATTTTTCGCATTATGAGTTTCGATTTGGACAAGGGGCGGTTTTACAATGCCTTGGAACGGGAAAAGGGTCTGCCGGTGGCGGTGGTGGGTTGGGATGTGGCCGATGCCTTGTTCGGGAGTGAAAATCCTTTGGGTAAATACATTCAAATCGGCGGGAAGAAAATCAAGGTTATCGGTGTTTTCAGGAAAGAAGGCGGGATGGTAACCATCAACCCGGCAAATAATACCGTTTATGTTCCTTACTTAACCTTACGGAAATTGGTTCCGGGCGGACAGCGGCGTTTTTACACCACCATTATGGTCAAGCCGGCTTCGGAGGATGTTTTGGAAGATTTGAAAGCCCGCATTGAGGTATTGCTGCGTAATTTCCGGAAACTTAAACCGGGCGAAAAAAGTAATTTTTATATCAATAATATTGATTTTTTGAAAGACATGGTCAAGCAAAGTATGCGTGCTTTGACCTTGGCCGGATGGATTCTGGGTGGATTTTCGCTTTTGGTGGGGGCCTTTGGCATTGCCAATATAATGTTTGTCTCGGTCAAGGAGCGCACTCGGGAAATCGGTATTCAAAAGGCCTTGGGAGCCAAGCGCGGATTTATTTTGTCGGAGTTTTTGCTCGAAGCGGTTATTTTGGCTTTGGTGGGTGGACTTTTGGGATTGGTTTTCGTGTTGTTGATTGTGAAAGTATTTAATATGCAGGCATCGGATTTTGTGTTGGTTTACCGCCAGTCGCAGGTTTTGAAGGGCCTGTTGATTTCGGCGCTTACGGGTGTGGTGGCGGGTTTTTTCCCGGCCTGGCAGGCATCGCGTTTGCATCCGATTGACGCAATAAGGAAATGATTTTTTCGTTTATGTTTCGGTAAAAAGAATACGGGCTTTCAGCCGGGTATAAAAAAATACCTATATTTGCACACGGACAAAAAGGCAAAAACATATTTTATACATCATGAAATATACCGGTTTCATTAAGGTTTTGGGTCTGGCGGTGGTGATTGCGGGAATGCAATCATGTTCCAACAAAAACATTTCCCGTGCAACGGGCATGCCCATCAACGACCCGCGCGGAGGTTTTCAATACAACACCCGTTTCCAGGACCAGGGTTTTGCTCCGGGTTTGGTTTTTATCGAAGGTGGAACCTTTACCATGGGCGACCGTGGCGACGATATTATGCACGAATGGAATACAATGCCACGTGAAATGCACGTCCAATCGTTTTATATGGATGAGACGGAAGTTACCAATTTGATGTATTTGGAATATTTGGATTGGTTGAAGCGCGTATTTCCGCAGGATGACCCCAAATTCCGCCAAATTTATGAAGGTGCGTTGCCTGACACCTTGGTATGGCGCTCACCGTTGAGTTATGCCGAAGATTTGGTGGTTAATTATCTGCGCCATCCGGCCTATGCCGAATATCCGGTGGTAGGTGTAAACTGGGTCCAAGCCGTACAATATGCAAACTGGCGTACCGACCGTGTGAATGAGATGCGTTTAATTCGCAGCGGGAAGCTCAAAAGGGATGCCATTTATAATGAATCTGCCGACGGGACATTTAGCACGCAAACCTATTTGACCGATCCGGCAAGTACTTTCGGGGGAAATACCGAATATATCCCGGTGCGTAGAGTGCGTACCAAAGACGGACGCGAGGAACGCATGGATGTGGCCAATATTTCATCCGGTATTATTTTCCCCAAATATCGCCTGCCCACCGAAGCCGAATGGGAATATGCCGCAAAGGCCGATATTGGCAATCGATCTTATAACCGCTTGGAAAACCGTAACCTGTATCCTTGGAAAGGTACGGCTACGCGTTATTTGGGACGCGGACGCAACAGGGGTAAGGAATTGGCTAATTTCAAGCAAAGCGACGGTGATTACAGCGGATTGGCCGGATGGTCCGACGATGCGGCCGACATTACTGCACCGGTAAAAACCTACCCGCCCAACGATTTCGGGCTCTACGATATGGCCGGAAACGTAAATGAATGGGTGGCCGATGTTTACCGCCCGATCATTGACGACCAAGAAAGTGACTTCAACTATTTCCGTGGAAATGTTTATACCAAAAAGGCTTTTGATGCCGATGGTAATTTGGTGGTGATAACTCCCGACAGCATTCCTTTTGACACCTTGTCGAACGGTAAGATTGTTTATAAAGCTTTGCCGGGCGCGCCGGCCACCAAATTGGTTGACGAAAAAGAACTCTACTTGCGTCAAAACTTTTTCCGTGCCGACAACCGCAACTATATGGACGGCGACATCCAATCGTCGCGTTACTTTACCGAAGATTCCACAACGCTGGCTGGCGACGACAACAAACGCATGTACAATGCGCCGGTTCATCGTATTTATATGGACTCGATAGACGGACAATGGAAAATGGTTCGTGAATTTGACCGCACCAATAACCGAACCACTTTGATCGACAACGAAGTTCGTGTTTACAAAGGTGGCTCGTGGAAAGATCGTGCCTACTGGTTGCAACCTTCCAAACGCCGGTTCCTACCTCAATATCTTTCCACCAACGATATCGGATTCCGTTGTGCCATGTCGCGTTTCGGACGAAAGACTATTGCCAAGTCGTACCGCAGACCGGCTCACTAATATTTGAAATCAAAGAACCGGGCTTTGAAAAAAGCTCGGTTTTTTCCTTATACGATTTTATATTAATTTCTAACGATAATTTATGGCCAAAAAATTATTGATTGTCGAGTCGCCTTCCAAAGCCAAAACCATAAAAAAATATTTGGGTAAAGATTATGATGTGGCTTCATCCTACGGGCACATTGCCGATCTACCCGAGGATCGAATGGGTGTGGATTTAAAAAGTTTCGAACCCCAATATATCATACCCAAGGAGAAACAGAAGGTGGTAAAGCAATTGAAACAACTTGCAGGAAAGTCCGACCAGGTATTGCTTGCCAGTGACGAAGACCGTGAAGGGGAAGCCATTGCTTGGCATTTGAAAAATTTTTTGGAATTGGGCAATAAGGCCAAAAGAATCGTCTTTCACGAAATAACCAAGAAAGCGATTACCGAAGCGGTACGTTCACCCCGGGACATCAATCAAAATTTGGTCAATGCCCAGCAAGCCCGCCGCGTGTTGGACCGTTTGGTGGGTTACAAACTATCGCCGGTGCTGTGGAAAAAGGTTAAACGAGGTTTGTCCGCCGGGCGTGTGCAATCGGTTGCCGTGCGTTTGATAGTGGAACGCGAAAAGGAAATCCGGGCCTTCAAATCGAATTACTCGTTTCGTGTGTCGGGTGAATTTGCCAAGGATTCGGGCGAAAAGATTCAAGCCGCTTTGGAAAAAGAATTCAAAACGGACAAGGACGTTAAAATATATTTCGAAAAAATCAAAGATGCCGACTTTGTCGTTAGTTCTATTGACAAAAAACCCGGAAAAAAATCACCACCACCTCCTTTTACAACCTCCACATTGCAGCAGGAAGCTTCACGACTTTACGGATTTAGTGTAAGTAAAACCATGCAAATCGCCCAATATTTGTATGAAAACGGGTTGATTACCTACATGCGAACCGATAGCGTTCACCTCTCGGACGAAGCCTTGTCCAAAGCCAAGCAAGCGATTATTGCCAAGTTCGGTAAGGAATATTCCCGCCCGTTCCAATATAAAACCAAGTCTAAAAACGCCCAGGAAGCGCATGAGGCCATTCGTCCCACATCGTTCGAAAACGAATCGCCTGCATTGGATCGTGATGCCCTGAAATTGTATCAATTAATATGGAAACGCACCTTGGCATCGCAAATGAAACCCGCCGAGCTGGAATATACTACCGTAAGCATCGCCAATAGTAAAGACAAAGCGCTTTTCAAAGCCAAAGGTAAGGTTATCCTGTTCGAGGGTTTTATGAAATTATACAAAACCGAAGATACCGACGAAGAGCAACAAATTTTCAAAGTGGAAAAGGGCGAACCATTATCGCCCGTTTTGTTGTCGGCCGTTCAAAAATACAGTCGTCCGCCGGTGCGATATACCGAGGCGTCTTTGGTTCGCAAGCTGGAAGAATTGGGTATTGGCCGCCCTTCGACCTATGCACCTATTATTTCCACCATACAACGCCGCGGTTATGTGGAACG
>JALWYR010000192.1 GCA_027003085.1 Flavobacteriales bacterium | reverse complement strand
GTGGCTCCCGGAGCTGCCGAGGAAACCGAAGGGTTCCGAGGCCGCGAAGCAAGACCAACGGCAAAGCGAAGCGGAGCCGGGGGCTTGCGGAGCTGCGAAGTGAAACGCCGCAAGGCGGTTCACGAAGCGCCGGAGCGAGACCGCCAGGGCTCGCGGAGGGCGGAACAAGACAAGGGGCGCCGGCGCCGCGCTGACGCGCGGAGCCGGCGGCGCAAATCAAAGGTGGAATTTGCCTCCCGTGGATTAAAGAAGCATTGCAGCTTGTTCAAATCATTGTGCCTAAACCTTTTGCGCCGCCGGCAGCGGAATGTTCATTCCGCCGCCGGCGCCCTGCTGGCTTGTGGAGCCGTGGAGCAAGACCCGCAGGGGCTTGCGGAACCGCGCAGGCAGACCGCAGGGCTGCCTGCGCGCCACAACAACATAAAAACAAAACCGCCCGGCAAAACACCGGACGGCTTGTCGTATTTCCAATATTTCCGCTATTACAGGTGGGAGAATATTTGCAGGCGTTCCCAACGTGCATTGACCTCTTCCTGGGCCATTTCCAGGAGTTGTTTGGCGTTGTCGGGATTCTCCTTGATGAGCCGTGCAAAGCGGGCTTCCTTGTAGATGAAGTCCGAAAGCGGAATTTCGGGTGCCTTGCTGTCGAGCGAGAATCGTTTGCCCGCAGGTTTTTCGGGATTGTAGCGGAACAAAGGCCAATAACCTGACTTGACGGCCAGTTGTTGATGGAACGCGCCGTCTTCCATTCCATAGCCGTGTTCTATACAGTGCGAGTAGGCAATGATGATGGACGGTCCGTCGTATTCGGCCGCTTCCTTGATGGCCCGCAGGGCTTGTTGTTCCTTGGCACCCATTGCTATTTGGGCCACATACACGTTGCCGTAAGCAATGGCTTGCAACGCCAGGTCTTTTTTGGGCGTACGCTTACCGGCTACGGCAAACTTGGCACTGGCGCCCAAAGGCGTGGCTTTGGATGCCTGACCGCCGGTGTTGGAATAAACTTCGGTGTCGAGCACCAGCACATTGATGTTTTCGCCCGAAGCAAGCGCATGGTCCAATCCGCCATAGCCGATGTCGTAGGCCCAGCCGTCGCCACCCACGATCCAAACGTATTTCTTGCGCAGGTAGTCGGCCAGTACCATAAGCCGTTTGGCATCGGGAGTGTCCACGCCTTGCAGGGCGGCACGCACGGCCTTGATGTTGTGGAGTTGTTGTTCTTTTTCTGCTTCGTTGCTTTCGGGATTGTTCAGGATGGCTTGCACCAGGTCGGAGCCCACATAGTCTTCGAGGCGTTTGAGCAAGTCATAGGCCTCGCGTTGTTTGGCGTTGAGTGCCAGTCGCATACCCAAGCCGTATTCGGCGTTGTCTTCGAACAGCGAGTTGGCCCAAGCGGGACCTTGACCAAGTGCATTGGTGGTGTAGGGCGTGGTGGGCAAGTTTCCGCCGTAGATAGACGAACAACCGGTGGCATTGGCAATCAAACTGCTGTCGCCATAGAGTTGGGTAACCATACGTATGTAGGGCGTTTCTCCACAACCGGGGCAAGCACCGGAATATTCAAACAGCGATTCGAGGAATTCCACGTTCTTGATGGTGGAAAGTTTGAGTTTTTTGCGGTCGTACCAGGGCAGTTCCACAAAGAAATCCCAGAAGGGTTCTTCCACCGGTTGTACTTCGAGGCGCGGGTGCATATTGATGGCCTTGAAACCTTCGGTTTCCTTGCTTTCGGCCGGACAAACTTCCACACACAACTGGCAACCGGTACAGTGCACCGGATCCACTTGCAATACGTAGGTGTCCACACCCTCGTAGCGACCTTTGACGGGCACCGAACGGAATCCTTCGGGTGCACCTTCCAAGTCTTCTTGCTTAACGATTTTGGCACGAATGGCCGAGTGCGGACATATTTCCACACACTTGTTACATTGCGTACACAGGTTTACGTCGTCCCACACAGGCACAAAATCGGCAATGTTTTGCCGTTCGTATTTGGCCGTGCCCAACGGGAAGGTGCCATCGGGTTCAAAGGCACTTACGGGCAAGCTGTCGCCTTCGCCGGCATAGATTTTTCCGAGTACGTTTTTGACGTATTCGGGTGCGCGCGGATCCATCACGGGCTCAAAATCGCGCGTGGACGTTACTTGCGAAGGATAATCCACCCTTTGGAGGAATTCCAAGGATTTGTCCACGGCATTAAAGTTCATTTGAACAATATGGTCGCCTTTGTGGGAGTAGGATTTGACAATGGCGTTTTTGATTTTTTGGATGGCTTCGTCTTGCGGCAGTACGCCCGAAATGGCAAAGAAAGCCGTTTGCAACACCGTGTTGATGCGGCGGCCCAATTTGGCTTCGTAGGCCACCTTGGAGGCATCGATTACGTAGAATTGCAATTGTTTGTCAATAATGGTTTGTTGAACGTCTTTGGGCAATTTGTCCCAAATTTCGTCTTTGGTGAAAGGCGAGTTCAAAAGCAGCACACCGCCTTTTTTGACCTTGGCGGCCAGGTTGAATTTTTGGATAAAATCGAATTGATGCACGCCCACAAATTCGGCTTCGTCGATCAGGTAGGTGGAGCGAATGGGATCGGGCCCGAAACGCAGGTGCGACACGGTGCGGGCACCGGCTTTTTTGGAGTCGTAAACAAAATAGCCCTGAACGTAATTGTCGGTGGTTTCGCCGATGATTTTGATGGAGTTTTTGTTGGCGCTCACCGTGCCGTCGGATCCGAGGCCGTAGAACATAAAGGCCTTGGCCCGGGTTTGGATTTTGAAATCCGGGTCGATGTCCAGGTTGGTATGCGTTACGTCGTCGATAATACCCACCGTAAAGTGGTTTTTGGGCGCATCCTTGGTCAGTTCGTCGAAAATACCTTTGACCATTTGGGGATTAAATTCCTTGGACGAAAGTCCGTAACGTCCGCCCACGATTTTGGGCATCGGGCGACCCGATTCCACGAAGGCATTGACCGTGTCCAGATAGAGCGGTTCGCCAATGGAACCGGACTCCTTGGTGCGGTCGAGCACGGCGATTTTTTTGACCGTTTGGGGAATGGCATCCACAAAATCTTTGACCGAGAACGGGCGGTAGAGTCGAACAACCAGGACGCCCACTTTTTCGCCGCGTTTGTTCAATTCTTCCACGGTTTCGATGGCGGCGCCGGCGCCGGATCCCATCAGGATGATGATGCGTTCGGCATCGGGAGCGCCGTAGTATTGGTAGAGTTCGTAACGGCGACCGGTGAGTTCGTAGAATTTGTCAAAAACTTCCTTGACAATTTCAGGGGTTTTGAGGTAGTAGGGATTGGCGCGTTCGCGGTTTTGGAAAAATACGTCGGGATTTTGCGACGAACCGCGCAGCTTGGGCGCATCGGGGTCCAAGGAGCGTTTTTTGAAGGCCATAATGTCGTCTTCGGGCATCATTTCCTTCAAAATCTCGTCGGGAATGGCATCGATTTTTTGAATTTCGTGCGAGGTGCGGAACCCGTCAAATACGTTTAGGAAAGGCACGCGCGAACGCAGGGACGCCACCTGGGCCAGCAAGGCGAAATCCTGGGCTTCTTGCACCGAGGAGCCGAACAGCATACCCCAACCGGTTTGACGGGTGGCCATCACATCGGAATGGTCGCCGAAAATCGACAAGGCGTGGGTGGCCACCGTGCGGGCGGCAATATGGAAAACCGTAGGCAGAAGTTCGCCTGCGATTTTATACATGTTCGGAATCATCAGCAAAAGTCCTTGCGAGGCCGTAAAGGTGGTGGTCAAAGCCCCGCCCTGCAAGGAACCGTGCACGGCACCCGAGGCACCGCCTTCGCTTTGCATTTCGATAATGCGCGGCACTTGGCCCCAAATATTTTTATGGCCTTTGGCGCTCAACGCATCGGCATGTTCACCCATGGGCGACGAAGGTGTAATCGGATAAATGGCACACACTTCGTTGATTTTATGGGCAACCCGCGCCACGGCTTCGTTGGCGTCGCCGATAAACTTGGGAAATTGTTTCATAATAATAAGTTTTTGTCGTTTGTTTATCCTGCCAAATGTAACAAGATTAAACGAAAAAAAAATGATATAGGGACGAAAAAAATTAAACCGGTAACCCAGGATTTAATCGTCCTGCAAAAAAATGCCCGGCTAAAATCCGGGCAGAAAGAAAATGATTTATTATTCCTTTGATTCTTATGCTCTTACAGGTCTGTTTAAAATCAAATCCAGGAACAGGTTGATTTTGTCTTTGAGTTGTTTGCGATGAATGATTTGATCCAGGAATCCGTGTTCGAGCACAAATTCCGAACGTTGAAAACCTTCGGGCAAATCCTTACCGGTGGCTTCCTTGATTACGCGCGGCCCCGCAAAGCCAATAAGCGCATTGGGTTCGGCAATATTAATATCGCCCAGCATGGCAAAAGATGCCGTAACACCGCCAGTGGTCGGGTCGGTGAGCAAGGAAATGTAAGGCACGCCGGCCTTTTGCATTCGTGCCACAGCGGCCGAAGTTTTGACCAATTGCATCAACGATATGGCCGCTTCCTGCATCCGTGCCCCGCCCGATTTGGCAATGACCAAAAGCGGAATTTTATGCTCGGCGGCATAGTCCATGGCGCGCATAATTTTTTCGCCCACCACCGAGCCCATCGAACCACCGATAAAGCTGAAATCCATGGCGGCAATGAGCAAATCCTCGCCTTTGGATTTGCCGCGTGCCACCCGGACCGCATCGCGAAGGCCTGTTTTTTCTTTGGCCTCTTTGAGCCGTTGGGTGTAGGGCTTCAAATCTTCGAATTTGAGCGGGTCTTTGGACTCCATTTTGGGCCAAAGTTCTTCGAACTCGCCATCATCGAACAAAATGTCGAAATATTCCTTGCTGCCGATGCGCAGGTGAAAATCGTCTTCGGGACTCACATACAGGTTTTCGATCAATTCGGTGCGTTCCACGATTTTTCCCGAAGGGGTTTTATACCACAGACCTTTGGGAATATCCTTTTTTTCGGTCGAAGGGGTTTGAATCCCTTTGATTTTTCGTTTGAACCAGGACATAAGCGTTTATTTTTCGATACGGATGCCGTGAATATCGGGAATATCGCGCAAATCCTCAAAGGCACGTGTCAGTCGTTGAACAAAGGTTTTTTCGCCTTCGCGGAGCCATTTGCGCGGGTCGTAATATTTTTTGTTCGGTTTGTCGTCGCCTTCGGGATTGCCGATTTGGCTTTGCAAATAATCCCAGTATTTACGGAAGTATTCCCGCACGCCTTCGGTAAAGGCATATTGCGTGTCGGTGTCGATGTTCATTTTAATCACTCCGTAGGAAATGGCTTTGCGAATATCTTCCAAATCCGAGCCCGAACCGCCATGGAAAACAAAATTGACGGGTTTGGGATCGTCGAGTCCGAATTTTTGGCGGATATATTCCTGGGAATTTTTCAAAATTTCGGGGCGCAGAATCACATTGCCCGGTTTATAGACCCCGTGCACGTTGCCAAATGCGGCGGCAATGGTAAAGTAATCCGATATTTTTTTCAATTCCTCATAGGCGTAGGCCACTTCTTCGGGTTGGGTGTAGAGCCGGCGGTTGTCCACGCCGGTATTGTCCACGCCGTCTTCTTCGCCGCCCGTAATACCCAGTTCGATTTCCAAAAACATGTCCAGGGCCGAAAGTTCTTGCAAATATTTTTTGCTGATTTCCACATTTTCTTCCAAAGGCTCTTCCGACAGGTCGAGCATGTGGGAGCTAAAAAGCGGCTTACCGTGTTTTTCGTAGAATTTTTTTCCGAAAGCAATCATGCCGTCCACCCAAGGGAGCAATTTTTTGGCCGCGTGGTCGGTGTGGATAATCACCGGAATGCCATAAAGCTCGGCCAACTTATGAATATGAATGGCTCCGGTAACGGCACCCATCACGGCCGCTTGTTGTCCGGTATTGTCCAAACCCTTGCCTGCATTGAAATAAGCACCTCCATTGGAAAATTGAATAATTACGGGCGATTGCAGTTTCATGGCCGTTTCCATGGCCGCATTGATGCTATTGGAGCCCACCACATTGACGGCGGGCAAGGCAAATTCTTTTTCTTTGGCGTAGGCAAAAAGTTCTTTGAGTTGTTGGCCGTAAACCAAGCCGGGTTTAAGTGTGAACATAAGGCAGGATTTTTCTACGGGTAAAGATAGGAAAATTTACGGCAACAGGATGGATAAATTCCGGTTTGCAATTGCAGGATTAACAATAGTGAGTTGAATACATTACATTAATAAAACCTAAAATTTCCGCTTAATCAATAACCACACCACCAAGGGTGCTCCCAGCAATGAAGTAATGCTATTGACCGGAAGCACCCCTTCGGAACCGGGCAACTGACTGAGTAAGTCGGCCGTGAGCATCAAAATACCTCCCAGGAGGAATACCCCGGGCAAAGCCGTGGCATGCAACCGGGAACCCGTAAGCAAAAAAGCCGCATGCGGAACCATTAAACCCACAAAAGCAATGGGCCCTATCAAGGCGGTAATCACTCCGGACAAAAGTCCCGATATGATGACAATAAAACGATGCAAAACAAACAAGGAATACCCTGCCGAGCTCACATATTCGTCGCCCAGAAGCAACAAATCCATTCGCCCGCGCCAATGCCAAACCGCTGCATAGGACACTATGATTAAAACCCACAATATGGCTATATGAGATGCTTGCAAATGCCCCAAATTACCCATGCTCCAAAAAACGAACTTTTGCAAATTGCGAGCCGGCGCCCAAAATTGTAGCAAACTGAGCAGGGCACCCGAAAAAAGGCCTATCATAAGGCCGGTAATTAATAACGTAACTGCGCTACGTGTGCGATAATATAACCACAAATCCGCCAAAAGCACCACCGAAGCACCCAAAGCGGCCGCTACGGGAATACCCCACTCCACCGGCCACTGCCAGCCCAAAGCCACACCCGTCAGTATCCAAATACCCACCATAAGTCCCGCTCCGCCACTCATGCCCAACACATAGGGGCCGGCAATGGGATTGCGAAACATGCTTTGCATCAACAGCCCGGCCAAGCCCAAACCCGAGCCCACCGCCCAGGCCGTAAGTGCTTTGGGTATGCGGAATTGCCATAGCACCGTCCGGATTACGCTTTCTTCGCCTCCGGCAAGGGCTTGCCACCAGGTGTTCCAGTCCATAGACAATGACCCCCAACGCAAGTCGGCCACAAGGGCCAATATCAAGGCGGCGGTCAATAAAAACCATAAAGCACGGCTTCCTGCGGATTTCATCACGGAACAAAGATAACAAGCTTTCGGGTATAAATTTTTCTGATAGTAATATTGTGATAACCGATTTTAATCTTCTGAAAATCATTGTATTATGACCTATTTTTGCTTTGAATTCCAAAAACAAACACCATGAAAAACAATGCCATGATTACCCAAAAGCTCAACGCTCATTTGGCCGATTACCAAATGTTTTATCAAAACCTGCGCGGATTTCATTGGAACATTCGCGGCAAGCACTTCTTTGAACTCCATACGTTGTTCGAACAATGGTATGACGAAGCAGCCGCACGGATTGACGAAATTGCCGAGCGTATTTTGATGCTTGGCGGACAGCCCTTGCACACATTTGCCGACTATGTGGAAGCAGCCCGTATTCCCGCCTACAAAAATATGGACCAAGCCACCGAAACCATGAAAGCCGTTTCGGAAATGCTTGACAGGCTTTTGAACAACGAACGGGACTTGCTCAAAACCGCTGCGGACGCCGGCGACGAAGGCACCGTGGCCCTGATGAGCGAACTCATTGCCGGACACGAGAAAATGCTTTGGATGACCCGGGCCTGGTTGGCGGAATAACAGGCGTCTAAAAAACATATGAACAGGATTCCGGTTATTAACCAGAAAATCAATAGCCATGGAATATAATGCAATAACATAAGCGGCTTTCGGGCCGCTTTGTTAAAACAATGTTCCAAAAAATTCGTTGGGTTCTGTTTCTATATTTAAAATAAGGAAGTTAAGTTCAGTTTTTTCTGCTAAAATGCCATAAGTGGTATTTGATCTATTGTCGGAAGTTACAAAGTGAGTTATTGTTTTATCCAAATCGGCCTGTGCGAACAATTTGGAATCGTTGGGAATTATAGCCCTTGGATATAATTGCTCGGGTGTAATTCTTCTTTGCGCAAATAAAATTCTTGCAAATTGGCCTGTTCTAATGGCATGATAATAGTTGAAAGGAATAATTTGCATATTTAATAGCGGTAGGTCGTTTATATCACCTCCTACGCAGTATTCGGCAATGGATATGGTGGAAATTTTTAATGTATATTTTTCATTTAAAAATCGTTCAAAATATGTTTTGGCTTTTTGATGTAACGGGTCTTCTACATTGAATAACCTGATAAAAAAGCTTGTGTCTAATAAAACACTACTATTATGCTTCATAATCGCCACGTATATCGTTTATCCATTTATTGGCATCGATACCTTTCCACGTGTTTTTTGCTTTTGAAATAAGGCTGTTCAAGTATTTTTTATCAAAAACCGGTTGATAGTCAATTAGTTCAATGAGTTTTAGTGTTTTTGTATCCATTTCTCCGGTTTCAACATTTTGTTTACCGGTTGCTCTAACGCCAAATTCTTTGTATAACAAATTTTTTTCTTGGTCTTTAAGAAAATCTCTATCAGTGTTAATGATAATGGTTCCGTATTCGTCGGTGTCTATATGAATATTGGTTTTGTTTTTTCCGCCGGCATTGGTTAAGATACCGTAAAAATAAAATTCGGCATCAACCCAAAGTTTTTCGTTCCTAATAAAATTGGTTTGTGGCGTGATATGTAATTTGAAATCATCACTTAAAGATGTTTTGAAACTAAACGAAAAATTTTTTTGTTTGGCAATATGTTGTATGTTTTCAAATGCCCGTGCCGTTTGGACGTCTAAAAAATCAATTGAATTTTTTGCGTTGACTTCATTAATAATTGCATTAAACATTATTATTGCCTGCATGGACGTTCTAAAAATATTCCTTACCGAGCCTTTTTCAATATCGTATGTGATGATTGGCCGGTTTTTTTTATTTCCGGGATATAAAAGATGCTCGATATCCTGTAAAAGTGAAGCAATAAATTTAATGTCAAAATTATTGGGACTTAATTCGTTATTGCCCAATTTTCCGGAAACTTTTATTTCTATTTCACCTATTTTTTTCATTACAAAACAAAGATAAAAATAAATTTTGTTTGTTAATAAGATTAAATTTGAAAATGTTTCGCATCCTTTTAATTTTACTGTTTAGGGTTGAAATTTTATTACCGGCGCGGGGTTCCCAGGTCAATATCGGATTTTTGTAATGCCGCGGTAGCGGTTGCCGAGTGATTTTTGCATGGCAAAAATTATACCGATGCGACAACCTTGAAATCGTTCATGCTTTTAAATCCGGTGACTTCGATACATTTCTCACAGCATTATTATTTCCGGATTCCTACCTACGCAGGAAGGACAAGTAAAGTAATATGACGCCCGGATGCCGCTTTCGCAGGGATAACATAAAGAATCACCGCGAGGAGACCGCCAGGGCTCCGAGCACGCGAAGCAAGACCAAGGCCGGAGCGAAGCGGAGGCCTGACGGCTTGCGAAGCCCTGAGGGGAGACAAATGCCGAGCCGCAGGCAAGGCATGCAGGCTCCCCGAACTGCGTAGCGAGACCGCCAGGGCTCGCGAAGCCGCGAAACAAGACAAGGCGTGGCCCTTGGCGCCGGCCTGGGGAAGCCGCAGGCTTGTGGAGCCGCGTAGGCAGACCGCAGGGCTGCCGGAGCGCCAAAAAAAGATATTTGCTATCTTTGCAAACGCAACGTAAAAAGGGCTTTTAGCTCAGCTGGTTCAGAGCGCTGCCTTGACAGGGCAGAGGTCGGCGGTTCGAACCCGCCAAAGCCCACAAATGCTTAAACCCGCTTGACGCGAATGATTTTCGCCGGACACAGGCGGGCGGCTTCACGGGCCGGTTCCTCCAAATCCAAGCGTGGCGTGCGCAGGGTGTAAAACCCGCGCTTTTCGGTCGAACGAAGCAAAACGGCCTTGCCGTCGCGGGTGGACATACGAAAAAGTTCCGGCGCGGCTTCCACGCAGTAGTTACAACCGATACATTTGGGACGCTGTAAGGTGATGACCAACATCATTGCGGCGTATAACGAAATCGCGAACGCACGCGGTTGAGCACTTCGCGGGCCGTCCGGCGGGCTTTGGCAGCACCTTCGGTCAGGATTTTTTCGATGCGATCCGGTTCTTGCATCAATTCGTCGAAGCGGCGGCGTGGCCCGGCAAAACGTTCGGTGATAAGCTCGTAAAGCGCTTGCTTGGCTTGCCCGTAGCCATAATTGCCGTTCAGGTAATTTTGTCGCATCCGTTCGGTTTGTTCCTCGCCGGCCAGCAGGGCATAGAGGGCAAACACATTGCATTTGTCAGGATCTTTGGGCGCTTCGACCGGCGTGCTATCGGTTACGATGCGCATGATTTGCTTGCGCAGTTTTTTGTCGGGCAGAAAAATATCGATGATGTTGTTACGCGACTTGCTCATTTTTTGGCCGTCGGTGCCCGGCACATACATGGTTTGCTCGTTCAAATCAATCTCGGGCACCACAAAGGTTTCGCCCATGGTTCGATTGAATTTCCGGGCCACATCGCGGGTCATTTCCAGGTGTTGTTTTTGGTCTTTGCCCACGGGCACCACGTCGGCATCGTAGAGCAAAATATCGGCGGCCATCAGCATGGGATAGGTAAAAAGTCCCACGTTTACGTCCTGCAAACGGTCGGCCTTGTCCTTGAACGAATGAGCCAGAGTGAGCCGTTGGTAAGGGAAAAAAGTGCTCAAATACCACATCAATTCGGTTACTTCGGGCACGTCGGATTGGCGGTAAAAAACCGTTTTTTCGGGGTCCAACCCGAAGGCCAGCCAGGCGGCGGCGGTTTGCATGGTATTTTCGTGCAATTGTCCGGCATCCTTGATTTGGGTCAAGGAATGCATATCGGCAATAAACAGGTAGGACTCATTGCCCGGTAGGCGCGATTTTTCGATGGCGGGAATAATGGCGCCCAAAATATTTCCCAAATGCGGGCGGCCGGTGCTTTGAATGCCGGTAAGAATGCGTGCCATATAAAAAGCGTATTTTTGTGTGCAAAGATACGAAGAAACGGCCTATGGCTAATTGGTTGCGCATAATGGCCAAGCCCTTGGTTTTGCTTTGGAAACTTTGGGCTTTGTTTTGGGCATACGTTCCCGTGGTGGTTTTGTCGCCTTTGGTGGCTTTGGTGGTGGCCTTGCCGTTTCCTGCGGGATTCCGTTTGTTCTCGCTGATCGAACGCACTTGGGCCCGGTTTTTGCTGCTGATGGGCGGATGGCGCATCAAAATCCTTAATCCCGAAGCGCGGCCTTCGTTCAAACGTCAATACATCATTGTGGCCAATCACGAAAGCATGTTGGATATTCCGGTATTGCTGAGTGTAATTCCTGCGCCGGTTACTTTTGTGGGCAAGGTGGAATTGGCCCGTTATCCGGTGTTCGGCTGGCTCTACCGGCGGACCAACATTTTGGTGGATCGCAGCTCGTTGGAAAGCCGGAAACAGGTCTACCGCGAAACCGAACGTTATATTCGCAACGGTATCAATGTGGCCATTTTTCCCGAAGGCGGTATCATCGAAGACGGGGCGTTGCTTCATCCGTTCAAAGCCGGTGCATTCCGTATGGCCGTGGAACACCAATTGCCCGTGCTGCCCATGGTTTTTTTGGACAACCAAAAACGCTTGTCCTACGAACTTTTTAAGGGAAGTCCCGGAAAATTACGGGTAAAATTCCTGCCGGTAGCCTCCACCGACGGACTGAAAGGAGACGACTGGAAGGACTTGCGCGACAGGGTTTACACCTTGATGTATAACGAACTGGCCCAACAAAAATTGATAGACAAGGGCTTGATGCAACCCGATGATCATTGGTCCCCGGAATAATGTCGTTGGTAAAGGCTTTTTTTGTATTTTTCCTAAGCCATGATTAACAGCGTGCAAAAACGGCCATTCCTTATTCCCAAAGTGTTCATTTGGGCCGTTGTTCTTTGGATTTTGCCGGCTTGGCAAACCCATGCTCAAAGCCCCCGGCAGTCCGATTCGGCCGCTTTGGGCCTGGCATTGAGTGGCGGCGGTGCCAAAGGCATTGCCCACATCGGCGTGCTGCAAGCCCTCGAAGAACAAGGCATACGGCCGCGTTACCTGACGGGGACAAGCATTGGCGCCATTGTTGGTGCTTACTATGTGGCCGGTTATACGCCGCAGCAAATTTTGGATATGTTCCGCCGGACCGATTTCGATGCGTTGATGACCGACCAGATGCCGCGGCGTTTTTTGCCGCTATACCTTAAACGCACGGGGCGGAATTCGTTTTTTCATTTTCCGGTGGATCTGCACCGTTTGCAACTCAAATTGCCCGGCGGATTGACCCACTCACAACTTTTCTACAATCAATTGTTCCGCGATTTATACAACATCCAATACTTAAACTCGTTCGACAGTTTGCCGGTTCACTTCCGGTTTTATGCCACCGATTTGGTAACCGGTAAATCCGTAGCATTCAAAGGTGGAAGCGTGCCGCGTGCCGTGGTGGCCAGCAGTGCGCTTCCTTCGATTGTTTCGCCCATGCTGATCGACGGAAAAATCCTGACCGACGGTGGCGTGGTCAATAATTATCCTTTGGACGGACTCTACCGGATGGGTGCCCGAAAAAGCATCGGCTCGGATGTGCAAGGGCAATTGTTACGCGGTTCGCAGATCCAATCCATCAAAGATATTTTGGACCAAATTACCAGTATCTATATGTATGCCGATATGCCGCAAAAACGGCGAAAAACCGACGTGTATATCCGGCCACCGGTTAGCCGGTTCAGCGTTACCGATTTCGAACTTATCGATACGCTGTATCGATTGGGCTATGAAACTACAATTGCCCAATCAAAAAAACTATCATCGTTCAAACCCTACACCAATCGGCGCCCGATGCCACAACCCGGCCGTCCCGACAGTTTATATATCGGCAATATTGAAATTCGGGGCCTAAAAATTCCCAAGGCCAAGCAATATTTCGAATGGCGGACCAACATCCGCGAAGGGCACAAGGTGGGTTTCGACCGGTTTTTGGAAGGCATCAATTATCTCTATGGCACAGGAGATTACCGGCAAATTCATTATTGGATAACCCCGGGCGACACTTTGATAGTGGATATTGTACCCGATACGGTCAGATTCAAGTTGCGCACGGCGGTTCATTACATGCCCTTGTTCCAAATAGAGTTTTTGGCCGGGCTAACGGGAAGACAGCTTTTGTCGCCGCGCGACAGGGCGGATTTGGAAATTATTTTCGGGCCCAATATCCGCTACAATTTTGATTACCTTATCGACAACGGTTATCATTTGGGATTGGGTTTTCATTCGTCATATCACAGGTTTGAACGAACGGTGGACTACCATTTGATGCTGCCCCGGGTGCAGCAACCTTCGTTTCAAACCATGGACCTTCATGTTTCGGTTTGGACCAATCGTTTGTTTTTTCAAAACCTTTTGTCAAACAGCGTGAATCTGCACATCGGCGCCGAAATGCAAACCCACCGGGTTTATACCACGGTTTTTTCGGGAAATCGTTCCGACCGCAAATATTTCTTTGACCATTCGACCTACTACGCCGGATTCATGAATTTTTACTACGACGATTTGGATAATTATAATTTTCCGATGCACGGCGTAAAAATCCAATTCGATTACAAATACATATTCGGTATCAGCGAAAATTATGCCGGCGTAAAGCCCTTTCACAACATATTTTTGGAACTGAGCGGCTACCGCAAGCATAATGCACATTTTTCCACTTCGTATGATTTCAAGGCCGGACTCAACACATCCGATACCCTGGCGCCCAGTTTTTATTACTATTTCGGCGGCACCGAAAGTTCGGTTCCTTTTTCGCACATCATGCCGTTCTACGGCCGGGATTACCTGA
>JALWYR010000191.1 GCA_027003085.1 Flavobacteriales bacterium | reverse complement strand
CAAGGCGGAATTTTGCGTTCCTATTGTTCAATCCGTGAAGAGATTCCTCGTCGTTTTGCCTAGCTGACGCCGGCAAAACTCCGTCGGAATGACATCGTTCGCCTACTTTAAATATTGAAGCATCATGTCATTTCAAAGGAGCGCCCGTAGGGCGCGACTGAGAAATCACGACACGGATGCTGGTTTCAAACACGTGACTTCTCGTCGTTCGCCTGCGGCTCACTTTCCTCGAAGTGACAGCCCTGGCCATCCGGTGGCTTTAATATATTGCTTTTTTTCTGGATTCCCGCTTTCGCGGGAATGACAGGTGGGGACAACTCGAAGGGACCCCGGATTCCCATCCGCGTCTGTGTCCGCATAGGCGAGTGCGGGAATGACAAAAAAATGCCCGAGGAGACCGAAGGGCTCCGAGGGCCGCGAGGAGACACCGCAGGTGGCTCCGAAGCCCGCGGAGCAAGACCGACGGCAGAGCGCAGCGATGCCGGAAGGGCTTGCGAAGCTGCGAAGGGAGACCAACGCGAAGCCGCAGGCGGAGCGTGCCGGCTCCCGGAGCACCGGAGCGAGACCGCCAGGGCTCGCGGAGGGCGGAACAAGACAAGGGGCGCCGGCGCCGCGCCGAAGGCGCGGGCCGGCGGCGCAAAACAAGTGAGGAATTTTCCGGTTGCGGCGTTGAATAATGTCCTGTCCGGCATCGGAAGTATTTGCCGTCAAAAACTTTGCGCCGCCGGCAGCGGAATTTTCATTCCGCCGCCGGCGCCCCGAAGGCTTGTGGAGCCGCGTAGGCGACCGCAAGGCGCCGGAGCGATCATCATGAATAATTAGGTGTCATGCATTATTTTGATTCCGCCCATAGCTTGCGGTGTAGTTGTCGGGTCTTTAAAACAAAATCGTTCTTAAAAACGGGTTCCGGCTTCCCGGTGTCCAAATCATAGCTGAAAAAGATATTGACAGGAGCTTTGTCATGTTTTTTGTCCGAATATTTGCGGGTTTGAATTAATATTTTGGCCGTTCCATCGATGTGCCACCAATCAACAACATCGTAACCATCGGGTGATATTTGCCGGAAATTATTGCCCGAAAGGTCGGAAACAAACAGATATTTCGGGTCGGCAAAATTGAGTTTCCCGTCCCGGTTAGCATCCTTCGTACCGATTAAATAAAATAGCATTCTTTCGCTCTTTTCCAATTGGCCTTCCACACGGGCCACCAAGCGTGTTTTTATTTGATGGGAGTGTATAATCATTTTCAAACTGTCGGAAAGTAGCCGGGTCTGTCCGGTTTTTATGTTGTAAAACGCAATGTTCCAATAACCGGGGTTGTTATATGATCTTTTGGAACCGAAGGGTGTTTTAGACCGTGCTTTGTGCGCTAGGGGAAAAATCAACCAATCGGAATCGTCGATTATTTCCGGCTGCATAATTTCCAAATCGGATGATACCGGATTCGGATTTTCGGCATTCTCTACCAAATTGTTTTCCGTTTCAAGTTTGGTTGTTGAACCTGCCGGATGATTTGCCGGATTGTTGCTACACGAAAATAAAAAAGTGGGCAGGAGAGTGAGTAATACAAATCGATTCATGCTGGTTATATTTTTGTTGATCAAAAATTCTTCTTTTTATTACTTCGGCTCCAAAATTACGTAGGGCACAACCATTTCCTGCAAAGAGATACCGCCGTGCTGGTAGGTGTTGCGAAAGTGTTGGGCATAGTGCGTGTAGTTGTTGGGATACACGAAAAAGTAATCTTCGCGGGCAAAAATATAGGTTCCACCCACGTAGGGCGAGGGCAGTTGCAGGCGTTCGGGCCGGTGGCAAGCCATCACGTCCTTGTCGTTGTAGGTCAGGCTGCGGCCCAGCTTGTAGCGCAGGTTTAAGCTGGTTTCCTTGTCGCCGATAACCTTGGTGGGACGTTTGACATTGATGGTGCCGTGGTCGGTGGTCAGGTGGATAGTGCGGCCCTGGCGGGCGGCCGCTTCGATGATGTGGTAGAGCGGCGAATTTTCGAACCAAGTGGCCGTGAGGGCACGGTAGGCCTGGTCGTTGGCGGCCAATTCTTTGATCATGTCCATTTCGGTTTTGGCATGGGAAATCATGTCCACAAAGTTGTAAACCGTAACGATGATGTCCTTGGCACCCAATGAGGGAATGTCGCGTGCGGTGCGCTCGCCGAAACGGTAATTCAGTATTTTGAAAAACTCGATGTCGGCCCGGACTTTTTTGCGTTGGAGGAAATCGGTGAAAAATTCCTTTTCGTAAAGATTTTTGCCGCCTTCGTCGGGGTCGTCTTTCCAGTATTGCGGGAAACGTTTTTTGATTTGTGCGGGCATCAGGCCGGCAAAAAGGGCGTTGCGGGCATATTGCGTGGCCGTGGGCAGGATGCTGTAATAGGCGTGTTCGGCACGTAGCCGGAAACGGTCTTTGAGCAAGGGGTAGATGCTCATCCATTGGTCGTAGCGTAAGTTGTCAATGACCACCAGCAGGACGGGCTTACCGGCATCGGGTAGCAGGTAGCGCCCTAGCACTTCGTGGCTCAATGCGGGGAGTTCGTCGCCCGTTTCTTGGAGCCGGTCCATATAGTTTTGTTCCACAAAGCGGAAAAAGGCGCGGTTGGCTTCGGCCATTTGGCCTTCGAAAATTTCGCGCATCTGCCGGTCGTCGATTTCATCCAATTTGAGGTCCCAATAGAGCAGTTTTTTGTAAAGTTCCACCCATCCGTCCCAGGTGTCGGTGTAGGAAAGATCCATGGCAATGCTACGGAATTCGCGCTGGTAATTCTGAATGGATTGCTCGGTGACCAAATCGCGTTTACGGAAAATCTTTTTCAAGCTCACGATAATTTCGTTGGGATTGATGGGCTTGATAAGGTAATCGGTTATTTCCTTGCCGATGGCTTCTTCCATGATGTTTTCTTCTTCGGATTTGGTAATCATGACCACAGGCAGGTAGGGGTCGATGCGGCGAATTTCCATCAGGGCGTCCAAGCCGTGAAGGCCGGGCATTTGTTCGTCCAGAAAGATTACGTCGAATTTTTGTTGTTTAAGCAAATCGATGCCTTCGGCGGCAAAGGTGGCCGTGATCACTTCATATCCTTTTTTTTCAAGGAAAATAATGTGGGGCTTGAAAAGTTCTATCTCGTCGTCGATCCAAAGGATGCGTTGTTTCATGGTTTTGATTTTTGGGAAAATGTGCGTTTTGCGCCTACAAAATCATAAACGCCCGGGACGGGAATTTATTTCGGTTCGAAGGTGTTCCGATTCTTAAAACGATGAATGACGCCGGATGAGTTCGCGCCGCAGGTCGAAGAGTTTCCGGCTGACGCCCACCTTGTAGATATGCGGATTTTCGAAACGCAAGGTTTCGGGCGGAATGTGCCGCATACGTTCGCGGCGGTATTCCGAAATACGATACGGGTCGGTTTCCAAATCCACGCATAAACGGCCATCGCGCATCACGGCATGGCGAAGCGGTTCGGCACGAAGGCCGGCGATGGGTGTGTTTTTGAATTCGTAGTCGGGATGGAAAATGCGTTCCACCTTATGGATTTTTTCATCGTCCAGAATGATGGCGTCGCGGTAGAACAAGCCGCGGTCATCATAGATGCGATAAAGTTTTTTGCTGCCGGGTAAGGAAATTTTGGCCACGTCTTCGGAAATTTTGAGCCGCGGTTGGCCGTCGAAAACCGAGAGTTTGTAAACGCCGTCCAAGGCCGGACATTGGTAGGAAGTAACCAAGCGTGTACCCACACCGAAACCGTCTAATGCGGCGCCCTGCTGGTTCAAACTGCGAATAATAAACTCATCCAGCGAATTGGACGAAATGATTTTGACGTAGTCCAAACCGGCTTCGTCCAACATTCTGCGGGCTTCACGCGAAAGATAGGCCATGTCGCCGCTGTCGATACGGATGGCTTGAAGCCGGTGCCCGCGGGCTTCCAATTCTTTGGCCACGGTGATAGCATTGGGCACGCCCGAGCGAAGCGTATCGTAGGTATCGACCAACAAAACCGCCCGGTCGGGATATACTCGGGCATAGCGTCTGAACGCTTCCAGTTCGTCGTCGAAGGTTTGAACCCACGAATGGGCCATGGTGCCCGAAACCCGTAAGCCGTAGAGCCGTCCGGCATCGGTGTGCGAAGTGGCCGAAGCACCGCCGATGACCGCGGCCCGCGCGGCCATATACGAAGCCCAGCCCTGCGCCCTGCGCAGGCCGAAATCCATAAAGGTTTGTCCGGGACGGAGCACATGTTCGATGCGGGCCGCGCGCGTGGCCACCAGGGATTGGAAATTCAGGTAATTGAGCAACAAGCTTTCAATGAGTTGTGCCTCGATGATGGAAGCGTGCACTGTTACCAAGGGTTCGTTGTTGAAAACCACTTCGCCTTCGCGCGGCGCGATGAGTTCGCCCGTAAACCGGAAATTTTTTAAGTAATCCAAAAATTCCTTGCGAAAACCTTGACCGGACAGATAATTCAAATCCTCATCTGCATAGCGAAAATTTTCCAAGGCCCGGACCAAATCGGCCAGGCCGGCAAAAATCACATAACCGCTTCCGCAGGGCATACGCCGGAAGAAATAATCGAACCAGGCCTTATGATCATGCAGGTGGTTCAAGTAGTATCCCTGCGCCATGCTCAGTTCGTAGAGGTCGGTATAGAGCCCTTTATGAAAAAGCGAAAATTTTTCGGTCATAATTTGATGATTCTACGGACAAATTTCCTGTTTTTCGTTCCAAAAACCAAAAAATAAGAGTCAAGTTGCGCAAACGGACAAGCTTTATGCCAATCCTTGGTGGTATTTAATAGCAAGACATCATTTATTTATTAATTAAAATCATTTATTGGAAATTTTATTTTTGCTAACTTCGGGAAAAACCGAAAAAATGCCGGCTAGATTATTACTTGTCTTCCCCTGTTATAACGAATCGGAAATTCTACCGGAAGTTTTACCAAAAATATTTGATTATTTCGAAAATTTGGTTGCGTCAAAAAATATTTCCGAAAAAAGTCGTATTTGTTTTGTAGATGACGGTAGTATCGATAATACTTGGCAACTTATTTCAAAAATCGATAAGCCGTATGTTAACGCAATAAAATTAAGTACGAATTTCGGACATCAAAAAGCTTTACTTGCAGGTTTGGAAACATTCAGGGATAAATTTGACGTTTATATTACAATGGATGTTGATTTGCAAGACGACATCAATGTTATTAAGCAAATGCTTGATGCTTATTTTAAAGGCAACAACATTGTTTATGGCGTCAGAGAAGACCGTTCCACCGATACTGTTTTTAAGAAAACTACGGCACAATTATTTTACAAATTGATGAATTTTTTGGGGGTTAAAATAATTTTTAATCATGCTGATTTCAGACTTATTGATAACAAGGCTTTAAATTTCTTTTTGGCATACAAAGAATCGCATTTGTTCTTACGCGCTATTTTCCCCAACATTGGTTTACAATCCACAAAAGTTTATTACAAAAGATTGAAGCGGGTCAAAGGAAACAGTAAATATCCTTTTAAAAAGATGCTGGCATTTGCTTGGGACGGTATTACGTCTTTTTCGGCGAAACCGCTTAAAATGGTATTATATTTTGGTGTGTTTTCGCTTATTATTTCACTTATTTTAATAATTTGGGCTAGTGTTCAGCTCCTTTTGGGGAACACAATTACCGGTTGGTTCTCAATTATTATTTTAATTATTTTCTTTGGAGGCAGTCAGTTATTTGCATTGGGGATAATAGGAGAATATATTGGGAAGATTTTTATCGAAACAAAAAAGCGGCCTCGTTATTTAATTGACAAGATTATAGAAAAATAAATTTATGAAAATTCAAATCAGATTTTTATATCAATTAATCAACTGGATAGCCGTACTTGTTTTCGGTTTGATTATTTATGAAATATCCACGGCAGCGTTAAAGAATATTTCGTGGATTGTGTTGATGTTTTATTTAAGCGCCACTTTTATTCTCCTATATCGCATTAGTAAATTTTTGTTGACCATTAAAATTTCAGATGCGCAATACCTTCGATTAATGCTATTGAGTGCTTTTATACTTCGGCTTTATTGGATCATTGCAGTTGATACGAAGCCCTTTTCCGATTTTGCATTATTACTTAAAACCGCCAAACAATTTTCGGATGGGGATTTTAGTGCCTTTGACATTCGATATTTCCATACTTTCGCTTATAATATTCCTTTTACCATTTATGAAGGTATTATTTATCATCTTTTCCATTCCGTGTTTGTGTTGAAATTTATTAATGTCCTGCTTAGTACAAGCATTGTATATTTTTTATATGACATTTTAAAACAAGCAAACAAACCCGATGCCGGAAAAATCGCTTCTTTCTTTGCCACTATTTTTCCGCCATTTATTATTTACACTTCTGTTCTAACAAATCAAACGATTTCCATATTTTTTTCTTTGATGGCCATATCCTTGTATTTTAAATCCCGAAGTTTGTTTCTTGTCGGCCTGGTTCTCGGATTTGCACAATTGTTCAGACCAACCGCTGTTATTTATTTTATTGCCATAATATTATTGATTTTGTTGGCTAACTTGAATAACACGAATAATCATTTACAAACATTGAAGAAATTAAGTGTTTCGTTATTTAAACTTATTACATCATATTATCTGGTATTAATTATTGCAAGCCAGTTAATTATTTACTCCAAGGTCAATAACACCGGACTTTTTTATAATCCTACTCCCAGTTATAAATTTTTAGTTGGTTTTAATCATCAAACAAAAGGAAAATATTCGGTTGATGATGCAGCGCTCCTAAATGACGTTGATCATTTTGAGAAAATAGCCAAGCAAAAAATCAAAGAAAGGACCAAAGACAAATCAAAGCTTGTTGCCTTGTTTTTTGATAAAATAAAAATATTCTGGGGCAATGATGACGCATCTTTTTTCTGGGCACTCACAAAAAACATTTCAAACAAAGGAAAATACTATTCTTTAAAACATCCCACCCAATTATTATATTTCGTTTTTTGGTTTTTCGCCTTTATTGCCGTAGTATTTAATTTACGAAATAAGAAAGTTGATGAAATAATAAGTCTTCCGGTTATTGTGGTATTGGCTTTTTGGTTGGTGTATTTGTTTATAGAAATTCAAACGCGATATAGATACGAAATTTACCCGATGATTTTGATTTTAAGCAGCATAGGCGTTCTATATCTTTATCGCTATTTCAATGATACTTACGCTGTCATTAATGATGACTAATATATTATCAAATTTGCCTTTGATGCGGAAGAGAGGTTTTATTCCGGTTTACCGGAAAATGCATTTAATAATCCACAAAAAAATCATAGGTCGCCCATACCGAATCCACGGATAAACCTTCTGTTTTTCGCCAAACACCAAAAATTGCCGGCCAAGTTGCGCAAACGAACAAAAAATCGGAAATTTGGACTAAAACCCGGCGCTTGCATATACGCGAACTTTTCAAAGGAAAATATATCATCTACGGGCTATCGATTGTGGTGGCTCGGGGGGCCGAATTGGCAATATTATTTTTTAGTGCCTACTATCTTTCCAAACCGGATTATGGAGAGTTGGAATATTATAAGAAAATTATTGAAGTCGGTTCCGTAGTGCTAGGATTCGGTTTACCGGCTTTTTTGATGACCTATACAAGGAGCGATAAAAGTAAATTTTATTTTTATTACATAAGCCTTCTCTTTATTATTACGCTTTCTTTTATTGTTGCACCGGTATTTTATGCTTTTAAATCTTTGTTTTTATTGATACCGATGATATTCTATTCCATCTATTTTACGGGAGGGCTTACACAAATATATTTTCTTGTAACAAAAGGGAGCAATTTTGCATCGATTTACAAGATCATTATCTCAATATTATTTTATTCAAGCGTTTTAATTGCGATTTTATGGTTCGATGCCGGGGGGAAAGCTTTTGTATGGCCTTCATACGTACTGATTATCCCGATGTTATTGTGGTCGGTTTTTGAAGCCAGGAAAAAAATTTCCTTGGCTTTTTTCAGAAAATATTTCGGGCTTTTCAAAAAACTGATAGGTAGCGCCTTCACTTTGGTTGTCAATAATTTTTCCAATATGATGTTCCTTTATACGGATATTTTTGTTATCCGTTTGCTGTCGCAAATTCCGAAATTCGAAATTGCCGATTACAGCTTTGCCTTAAATATTTCCAACACAATGTTACTAATTCCTTTAACCTTGGTACAATCGGATATTGAAAACTTGAAAAAATCAAATAAAGAACTATATACTTTAAACAAAAAAATTCTGATATTAATTTCCCTTTTCAGCATCATTATCATTCCGGTTTATTATTTTATCATTCCCCGGTTATTCAAGGGATATGAACAAACTTTTATTCTGTTCCTTATTCTGCTGAGTGCCAAATTTTTTCAATCTTTATCCACCTTGTTCGGTACTTTTTTGAGTACCAAAAGAAAATACAGCTTAAATATGAAAATTAATATTGGTATTTTAATCTTTCACATTTTCATCAGCATTGCAGCATACCACTTTGGGGGGATACTCGGATTGGCCGCGGCAAGTGCTTTTAGTCTTGGCCTACGATTATATATTTTAAAAATAAAATCAAAAAATATCGTTTTATTTGAAAGGACAAAATAAGATGAAAAAAAGGATTTTATATTTTGCCAATTTCCCAACAAAGCACCGACGATCTATTGGCGGCATAACCACATTGGCAAAAAGTGTATACGATTTTTTAAAAACCAATTTACCGGACAATTTTTCAATTGAACATAAACAGATACGAAAAATATGGGCGCCGAAATGGCAGCTTATTGATTATTTTTTTTGGTTGTTTAAATTTCCATTTCTTATAAGAAAATATGATCTAATTCATATTTTTTTGACGCACGATATGGAACGAACCATCGGGCCGCTGCTTGTATGGTATTCAAAATTATTGCATAAGAAAGTAATTGTACAGTTCGGTGGTGGATTATTGTTATACCCCCGTTTTATTAAACCTTACCGATATTTTTACAGGAAATGGATATTCGAGAAATCAGACTTTTTAATTTATGAAACCAAAGCGCTCATTGTCGAAGCATCTAAATTTACGGATAAAGACAAAATTATTTGGTTACCCAATAGCAGGTTCCCTTCCAAACAGCCAATAGACTTAACCAAATCTTTCTCTAAAACTTTTGCATACATTTCAAGGATTATTCCTCAAAAAGGAATAGACGAAATTATTAGAGCCGCAAAAGAATTACCGAAGGACTATAAAGTTGTTGCTTATGGATTTATTGACAAAAGATACTACCACACCAACCCGTTTACCGGAACCCGTGTTGAATATAAAGGTGTTCTTAGGCCGGAAAAAGTATCTGTTGTACTTCAAAATATAGATGTAATTTTAATTCCCACATATTACGAGGGTGAAGGCTACCCGGGAATAATTATCGAAGCGTTTAGCCAAGGCGTCCCTGTTATTTCCACCCATTGGAGATCCATCCCCGAAATAGTCAAAGATCGGCACAATGGTCGGCTTGTAGAGCCCAGAAATGCGGAACAACTTAAAGAAGCTATCCTGACGTTTAACGAGAATAATTATCCTTTGTATAGAAAAAATGCATATAATGATTTTAATTTGTATTTTAATGCCAATAAAGTGTATATGAAAATTATAAACGCTTACATTTCTTGCTTGTCCGATAATGAGAATTAGACGTGAAATATTAATTCTACTTCCACTAATATTTGTGATTATTGGCGCTGCATTGCGTAACTATGACGCCGGATGGAGCAAAATATTCCGTTATACCGCCATTTTATATATGGTGTTATATGTCATATTTAAAAGGAAATATCCGGTAAACTTATTATTTTCCGTTATTATTTTTCTTCCGTTTCTTTTTTATGGAATTTACCATTCATTCAATATAAAAGCCGGGATTGAAGACGGGATCAGGTATTTGCTTCCCTTTATTGCTTTATTCTACGGATATAGTATAAAAGAATATTTCAATGCGTTAATCGGATTTGTTATCATTTTAGTTGTAATAAATTTTAGTGTTCAAATTATAAATTACATTTATTGGTTAAACGATATTCCCCAGTGGTATTATTTTAAAACAAGAGATGGCATTATCTTTTTCCAAGAAACCGCCGGAATAATAAGAGCAAGTGGCCTTGTTACGTTTTTCGCATTTTATGCATTTATGAATTTAATTTCTTTTATTTTGATTTATTATTACTATAACGGGAAATACCGTAAACTTTTCCTTGCTTTAAGTTTCTTTAATTTTATATCTGCTCTTTCATATAAAACAATAGGCGTTGCAATCGTAATTTTAATTCTTTTTTACTTTAAAAAAATCTTTCAGTTTATTAAATATACAATACCATTATTTCTCATTTTGATTATTGTTTATCATAATAAATTGAACCTGTTTGTTCAGGATATTTATTTAAGAATCCATTTATACATAACCGGAGGTCAGTCAATGCGTGCCGAATCATATCGTGTTATGTTCAGAGAGATACTTTCGGGAAATTGGTTTGGAAGGGGAATCGGTACCTTCGGAGGGCCCGGTTCCATTAAATATGATTCGCCATACTATGACGAAGTACATTTTAATTGGTGGGGAATGGAATGGGCGAATTTGCCTACTACCGACACCTTTCCGCCTCACGTTTTTGTTGAACTAGGAATAATCGGCGGATTAGTATATTTCCTGTCATTACTTGTCCCGTTGATCAGTAGGCATGTTCCAAAACCGATGTTAATGATTTATATCATCTTATTTGTGGATATGCTTTTTACTTTTTCTCTAAACAACATTGAATATGTTATGTTTTCATTCCTTTTTATTTATCCAATTTATTACTATCATCAATATTTAAACCAATCATCTCAATCAAAACAAAATTGATATATGGTGCAAAAAATACCGGTTAAATATTGTGTAGTTTTTTTAATAGGTATTTTCTTATATTCAAATTATCTTTTTTTCAAAGATTCAGAAAAAAAATTTATTGCTTTAAATTTTCAGTGGAATCAAAAACTAAAACAACAGGAGGTTCCAAACTGTAAGGTGATATCAATTACCAAAGACCGCCTGGTTATTGAATGTGACTCCCTTTTAGAAACCAATCCCAACTTAACATACGCACTAAAATACAGCAACAATAAAACTTTTTATTACCGGTTTTTATATTCCAAAATAAAACAAGACACCTTAACATTTTCATACGTGGAATGGATTAACGGAGTACCAAAACATTATGGTAAAACAGCTAAAATAATCAGTTATGATATTCCTCTAAAACAAAAAACTGGAAAGAAAATTTTATTTGCCGGTGATTTTTTACTGTGGGACAACAATGCCAAATATTTATTAAAAAATATCTACATCGATGGTCATTTTAAATTTTTGGGTTCAAAAAAAAATGTATACAATATTAACTACGAAGCCTACGGAAAATGGGATATAACAGACATTATTCAAGCTTTGAAAAACAATCCAAATGCCGACATTTATGTATTGTTTTTTGACATATATAATAATCAAAACCAAAAGCATATCGAGAACCTCATCCACTTTCTAGGAAACAAAAAAAAATCACAAATCATTTGGATTTTACCGCCATCAAAAACCGCAATAGAAAAAAATTTGCAGTATCATATAAAACGATCGGCTAGACAATATCCTCATATACATTTTATTGAAATAGATCAAAACAACGCTTTGAAAACCGAAAGGGACTACTCCATATTGGCACAAAAGGTTTTAAAATCAATAAAATAAGCATGAAAGCGTCGCTTGGTACAATATCAACATCCTCACTGCTGGGTATTAGTATTTGTTTGGTTTTTATATCCATACCCTTCTATGATTATAGTTTACCTTCGAAATTTTCTATTCTTGCCTTCATAGTGTGGTTATTTCAACTGGTAAATTCAAAGAATAAAACTATTCCCAATAAAAAAATACTTTTTCCATTGTTTCTTTTTTCTTCAATATTTTTACTTGGAGTTGTAAGTGTTATTTTTTCAGGGGATTGGCTTGGAGGCATCGAACATATTCAGTTGATGGCTCCCATATTTGTTCTTCCCCTTATTATTTTAACAGGACATTTCAAAGCTAATCTTTCCCATTTTCTGAAATGGTATTCGTTAGCTGTTACCATTGCTTCTTTATCTGCAATACTAAATGCAATTATTTTGGATTTTGTTAATGTGGGTAATTATTACTTCTATCAAGATTTTGCGGCTTTACTCAATAAGCATCCTATTCATTTTTCACTTATGGTTATTATTGCTCTTTTATATTATTTTAAGCGGTGTTTTATTGACAAAATCAATAAACCGTTCTACTTTTTATCATTAAGTATTTTGATTTTTACTATTTATCTGTTGAGCAGTCGAATCGGTTTAATCAGTCTTATTGCAGGTATCACATTATTAATATTATACAGCTCCTTGTCTAAAAAGACAAAATGGATGTATCTATTTCTCACCTTTGTTGGAAGTATTATTATTGTTTTCAGCAACAATTTGAAGGAGCGTCTCATCACCCAAAAAGAACTATCACAAAACACATTGGATAACAGAATTATCATTTGGAAATCGATATTTGAAGTTGCCGATAAAAATCTTGTCTGGGGAATTGGAATAAACGACACAAGAGATGATTTGTATCAAACATACAAAAAGAATAAACTTACTATTGCATATTTGGAAAAATATAATGCCCACAATCAATTTTTGGAAATACTTTTAACCTATGGTATTTTTGGTTTGTCTATTTTTATTTTTTTTATCGGTTGGTTGGGGAGAATTATTTTGCTTTCCAAAAATCCATTGTACAAATCATACTTTTTAGTTTTTATATTATTTATGTCGGTTGAATCCATATTTGAACGCATCATTCCCATTTGGTTATTTTATTTGATTATGCCGCTTGTTTACAAAGAATACTTTTTACGTCAAAGTTAATTTTCAGTGTTTAACTAGCTGGTTCTTCCTAAAAAAACACAATAAAAATTTTAAAATCAGTTAGATAAGGTGATATTATTGCTTGTATAATTGCAAGGTTCTTCGTATCTTAACGTAAAAAGCTTGCAAATATGGCAGGCAAAGCCCTGCAAAAACGACGATGTTGATGAAGTTCATCAATTATTATGAATTGGCGCTTGTGAACATCAAAATTGATAGGGCATTTTCGAAAATGATTTTCCTTTTTTTGTATCAAAAAGTGAAATGTTTAGAAGCTACTATTCAGTGAAAGCCCTGCACGAATACCGGAAAGCATCCGGCGATACCACCTTTGACGTTGTTTTCCAGCGTGGAATGGATAATTATCTCAACAACATTTTCACGCCCGAAGGCATTCCCAAATATTACGACAACCGCACTTATCCCATCGAAGTGCATGGCACGGCACAATTGATAATTGTACTCCACAAAACCGGTCTTTGGCAACAACACGGCGACTTGGCCCGTCGCGTTCTGGAATGGACCCTGCGGCATATGCAATCGCCCAAGGGAAATTTCCACTACCGCATCACCCGCCCGGTCAAAAATAAAATCCCCTACATCCGCTGGTCCGATGCGTGGATGTTTTACGCGTTGAGCCGGTATTTGACCGTATTCGACCGAGAGGATGTATAATTTTTTCAGGGCGCCTCCCGCACAATTTCACGCAAGCTGCGCTGCTGTGCATCGCAGCGCGTTCACTTGGCGGGACCGGGCTGTCCGCTCAAATGCGGCTTGGGCAGTGCCGTGGTTTTGCGCGGGCTGCGCCTGCGGCTTGCCCGCGCCCGCCCGTGCGTGGGGCTTCCCATTGTCAGCCTCCGCCGGGCGGAAAACCATCGGCATGCCCCTTCGCCGCATAACCGCTCCCATCCCTGGCGCTTGGGCTCGGGCGGCAAGCCGCCCTCGAATATCGAACGCCGATCATTCGAACACCGGTTTGAGCATTGAAAAAATGTACGTCCCTGAAATAGGTTGACCACAAAAATGGAAAATCTATGAAGAAAAAAGTTAAAGTAATTAACAAACGTCGTTTTTACACGCCCGATTTCA
>JALWYR010000190.1 GCA_027003085.1 Flavobacteriales bacterium | reverse complement strand
GAAGGGAAAAAGGATTATTACCGTGCGTTGGGATATTTTGAAATGTTTTTTCCGCACTTCGACTCCTTGCAGGTTCCCTACCAAAAAGAAGCGGTCAAGTTGTATGTGCTCAACGGTGAATATGCCACGGCAAGGAAGCGGCTTTGGGCTTCGCGCCTGGACACGGTGCGAAAACACACCTTGGACCTGGGCATCACCTTGCTCGAAAAAAAGTGGAAAGACGGTTTGGAGCAATACAGGCGGCGGGAAAATATTTTACGCGATCCGGTTTTTCATCAGTTCGGTTTGGTGGCCCAACGCCGGTTGGAACACCGGAACAAAAGTCCGCTTTTGGCGGCCGGGCTTTCGGCGGTGGTGCCGGGTTTGGGAAAGGTTTATACCAAGGACTACGGCGATGCCTTTATGAGCTTCCTTTTTGTGGGACTCAATGCCTGGCAGGCCTGGCGGGGTTTTCGCAAGCAAGGCGTGCGCAGCGTGCACGGATGGATTTTTGCCGGATTCGGCGTTTCGTTCTATTTGGGCAATGTGTGGGGCTCGGCCAAGGCGGCCAAGCGCTATAACCGGAAATTGGATAAAGCGGCTACCGATGAAGTCAGGGCGGTTTTTGAGTATAATTTATAGCTTGCTGGCCCTTACGCTACAAGCGCAGGATGTGGCGGGCACCGAACGGCTGGCCGATACTTTTATGCGGCGCGGCCAATACGAAACCGCTTTTAAATACTACCAACGCGCCTTTTTCTTTGCATCCAAGGACAAAGCGCCCGAACTCTACGGCAAAATGGGCGAATCGTCGCTTATGGCCGGCAAATACGATTTTGCCCGCCAATATTTTCACAAAGCGCAACAAATCGAAAAGAACGACAGTTTGCGGGCCGAATGGTTCCTGAAAAAAATCACGGCCGTGGTGCTGCAAAAGCGTTTCAAGTTGGCCCTGTTGGAAATGCTCAACTACCGCGGCCCGTTATTGCCGCACCAACGGGTGTATGCCGAATACCTGAAAGGGTTGAGCTATTTCGGAATGGAAAAGTTCGACCTGGCACACCGGCACTTTGAAGCGGCCTTGCCGCCGGGCGATACCTTGGCACGGCAACGCTTGGATGAGCTTTTCCGTCGCAAAAACCTGATGCGGCCCAATCCGGCCACCGCCAAATGGATGAGTATGTTCCTTCCGGGAGCCGGACAAATCTATGCCGGCGATTGGAAAAACGGGCTTAATTCGTTTTTCCTGAACGGGCTTTTGGCCTACCTGATTTTGCGCGATGCCTATACCTATTCGTTTTGGGACAGTTTTGCCGGTATTTTCCCTTGGCTGCAACGCTACTACACGGGCGGCTATCAGCGGGCCGAAAAAATTGCCGGGCAAAGACGAAAGGAAAAACGGGCCCGGGTGTTCCGGCGAACGTATGATTTGATTTTTTCGTCATCGGCAAACACACAAACGGAATGAAATCCAAGGTTTTTTTGCTTGGTTTTGTTCTATTGGTTACAGGCCTGCGGGCCCAGGATTTTTTGGCACCGGGCAGCGCCGAATACCGTGTTTTGGATGCCATCCACCGCTTCGACTACAAGGAAGCCCGGCGCATAATGGAAACCGAAAAAACCCGGATCAGTCCGGCGGAGTATCATTTTTTGAAGGTCAATTATTTTTGGTGGCTATGGGTTTCGGCCCAAAAGGTGCCGGGCTACCGGGATTCGCTTATCCTGCACATGAACCGTGTGGACAAACTGACCGAAGGGCGAACGAAGGAGTCCGCCAAGTTGTATTACATCCGTTTGATGAACTATGGATTTCGTTACCGGCTGGCTTTTAAGGAAGAACGTTTTGTAAGTGGCCTTGTTTATGCCCAACGCACGGCCAACCGTATCCGTTATGCTTTGGACAATGCGCAAAAGTCTCCTTTTTTGAAACTTACGGCGGCCATTTATTTGTTTTCCACGGGCTACGGCAGGGAGCATTATTGGTATTTACGACCGTATTTTATGCTGATTCCCGAAGGGAATCAATCGCTGGGACTGCGCTATTTGCACGAATTGGCCCGCTCGGATAACGAGGTTTTGGCCACCGAAGCGCGTTATGTGTTGGCACGGATTTATATGAACATTTTAAACCGGTATGACAAAGCCCTGGAACTACTGGAAACGCTTACGAAACGATATCCGCACAATTTGTTCTATTTGGCCCTGTATATCCAAAGCAAGGAAAAATTGAACATGGAATTTACGGCCGATGCACAGCGCTATGTGATTGGGTTCCGGCAAACGGAATTTTTGTTACCCGCCCAACGGAATTATTATGCCGATTGGCGGAATATTGAGTAAAGTGCCCTCAGAACAAAGGTTCGGTCATTTCTGCCGGCTTGGAAAGTCCCAATAATTTCAGCAGGGTAGGTGCCACGTTGGCCAAAATGCCGTTTTTCAGCTTGGGATGTAGCCGTTTGCTGACCAAAATCACCGGCACGGGATTGGTGGTGTGGGCCGTGTTGGGCGTGCCGTCGGGGTTGATCATTTTGTCGGCATTGCCGTGGTCGGCCAGGATGATGATATCATAGCCCTTGTCCAGGGCCAAAGGCACTAACCGGCTCAAATTCTTGTCCACCGTTTCCACGGCCTTGACGGCGGCATCGAAATCACCGGTATGGCCCACCATGTCGCCGTTGGCATAGTTGAGCACCACCAAATCGGGCGGGTCTTTGCGCAGGCGTTCCATCAAGGCATCGGTTACTTCGTTGGCACTCATTTCGGGTTTCAGGTCGTAGGTGGCCACTTTGGGCGATGGAATCAATATGCGCGATTCGCCCGGGAAGGGTTCTTCGCGCATGCCCGAAAAGAAAAAAGTAACATGCGGATATTTTTCGGTTTCGGCTATACGAACCTGTGTTTTTCCGGCCCGTGAGACCAATTCGCCCAAGGTATTTTTCAAATCCTCCTTGGGAAAAACCACGTGGATGTTTTTAAACGTATCGTCGTAATTGGTCATCGTAACAAAGTAGAGCGGCAGCTTGTGCATACCGTATTGGGGAAAATCCTCTTGCGAAAGCGCACGTGTGAGTTGGCGGCCGCGGTCGGTGCGGAAGTTGAAAAATATCACCACATCGCCGGGTTCGATTTTGCCTACGGGGTGGCCCTGTTTGTCCACCTGCACAATGGGTTCGATAAATTCGTCGGTAACGCCGCGGTCGTAGCTTTCGCGGATGGCTTGTAAAATATCGTGCGCCCGGTGGCCCTCTCCGTTTACCAGGGCGTTGTAGGCCTTGGCGATGCGTTGCCAACGCCGGTCGCGGTCCATGGCGTAGTAGCGGCCCGTAACCGTGGCGATTTGTGCGTTTTTGTCGCGGATAAAGTTTTGCAAATCGCGGATAAAGCCCAGTCCCGAATGCGGGTCCACATCGCGTCCGTCGGTAAAGGCGTGGATGTAAACCGGCACGCCGTATTTTTGTGCCATTTCAATCAGGGCGAACAGATGCTTGATGTGCGAATGCACGCCGCCGTCGGATACCAAACCCAACAGATGCACCTTTTTGCCATGCTTACGGGCATATTCAAAGGCCTTGCGCAGCGTTTCGTTACCGAAAAACGAGCCGTCGTCGATGGCTTTGTTGATTTTGACCAAATCCTGATACACGATACGTCCGGCACCCAGATTCATGTGCCCCACTTCGGAATTGCCCATTTGCCCCTCGGGAAGGCCCACATTCAGCCCGTCGGTGCGGAGCGTGGCATGCGGATATTTATCCCAAAGCATATCCATAAAAGGCGTATCGGCCCGCGCAATGGCCGACACTTTGGGGTCGGGATTGATGCCCCAACCGTCCAGGATGATGAGCATGGCGCGTCGGGGAGCGGATTTATCGTTTTGTTGCATTGTAGCGAATTTACAGGACAAAGTTACGGCAAAAAAACGGGCGGATGCATAATGTTTGTGAAGAGCCGGATGATTTTTTTGGCGCTTCGCAAGCCTGTGGGGCGCCGGCGGCGGAGCGAAGCTCCGCTGCCGGCGGCGCAAAATTTTTGGGGCAAATAAGTTGGATGGTGTATAATCCGGCGTTTCGAATAACCCATGAAAGTTCCGCCGGATTTTGCGCCGCCGGCCCGCGCCTAAGGCGCGGCGCCGGCGCCCCCGGTCTTGCTTTGCGGCTTCGGCAGCCCTGCGGTCTGCCTTCGCGGCTCCGGGAACCTGCGGCTTCCAAAGGCCTGGGCTTTTGGCCACGCCTTGTTTCCCTTCGCACCTTCGGGAGCCTGCACGCTCCGCCTGCGGCTCCGCGTTAGTCTCCCTTCGGGCTCCGCAAGCCCTTCGGTCTTGCTTCGCACGCATCGGAGCCGCCTGCGGCGTCTCCTCGCGGCCCTCGGAGCCCTGCCGCCTCGCTCGGACTTTCGCCTCGCTCGGCGGCGGTCTCCGCGGGCATTCTATTTGTCATTCCCGCGAAGGCGGGAATCCGGGGGCTCAGGTTTGTCTTCCTTTGTTTTTTCCGCAATACGGTTTTGCCTTCAATGTTTACAATAGCAGAATGGTGTCATTCCGACGGAGTTTTGCCGGCGTCAGCAAGGCAAAACGACGAGGAATCTCTGTGCAGGGGGGCAACAGGAACCTAATATTCCGCCCCGAATGAATTATCCGTGTCGAGATTTCTCAGTCGCGCCCTTCGGGCGCTCCATCGAAATGACACGCTACTTCAATGTTTGCAGTAGGAGAACGCAAATCACAAATCGTTAATCATTTGTTCGGTGTTCGATATTCAAGCGCCATTTATCGCGCGCCGAAAAGCGCCAGGGATGGGAGCGGTATGAGCCGAAGGGGCGGACGTGTTTTTTGCTCCGGCGCTGGGGGCTCCCGGAGGAAGAGACCACAGCGACGGAAATGCAAAAACCGCCGCACCCGAGGCGAATATAAGCGGACAGCCCGGCGGACGCCGCGTGATTGCGCCGCGGTGCGAACGACCGTGAAGCAACGCGGCATGCAAGAACGCAGGCGCCCGGGCGCCCTGAAAACAAAAAAACCGCCCTTCGCAGTGGAAAGACGGTTTTACGGTTTAGCGCCGGGGATTTTACTTGATCACCACGTTGTCCACGCGGTAGGTGCCCGTTTGTCCGTAGGTGCCGCTTCCTTTGTAGCGGAAAGCGATGAAGACGGTTTGTCCGGCATAGGCCGACAGGTCGATGTCGCCCGAATCGATCCAGGCGTGATTGGGGTCGGTGTCGGTGGCCATGCGGGCCGGCAGTTCCGTCCAGGTGGCATTGCGCACGTCGTAGCCGTTGAAATCGGTGGAAATAAACACCTTCAAGGCATCGTGCGTCCAGTAGGCCTTGGCGGTTTGGAAAGTGAGTTTCATTCCGTTTTGCACGGCCACCGGCGGCGAAACGAGCCAAGCGATGTTTTGGGCTTCGTTGCTACGGTAGGCACTGAATTGGGCGTAGTGGTTGTTGCTGCCGCTGTAAAATCCGCCTTGCCAAGCGCGGGTGCCCGCTTCGATGTAGTTATACCAACCGGTGAGTTCAAGGTCTTCGCGCGGTGTGGTGTTGCCGAAGGTTTCCAACAGGTAGGGACGGTCGCAGCGGGGGCCGGGCATATCCACATCGTAAATGTCGCGCAGGTAGATTTGGTATTCGTCGTCGGTGATGTTGCCGTCGTGATTGGCATCGTAAACGCCCAAAACGCCCACCACTGTTCCGTTGCCCATGCGCACGTGGGCATCGGCAAAATCGGCATACCCGCTGGTACGCACGGTTACGTAGGACGAGCCGTCGCAAGCGGTGAGCAAGCGGCGGTTGGACGAACGGGGATGGGGATTGGAACTTTGGCTGTCGCTGTATGCAAAACGTTCCATTACTTCGTTGTCGGCAAATTGACCTGTGGCACGCACCAAACGGCCCACATTGCCGGGCGTTAGGGCCAAATCCACCGGTTGCACGTCTTCGGTTTCTTCTGTAAAGAAAATATGGTCTTGGTCGATTTCGTCGGTAATGCGACCGATGCTGCCGTTGTAGAGGTCGCCCAATTGGATTTCGCCGTTTTTACGGCCCACATACAGGTCTTGGAGTTTGATTTTGAGCTTGGCGCCGCGGTGGTAGCCGCGCAGGTAGAGGTCGCGCATATTCAGGTTGAGCCGGATACCGCCGCTGGCGTCTTGGATATACACGGCTTTGTAGAGGTTGCCGCTTTTGTCCGAAGCCGAAACGGCGGCTTCGATAATCCAATCCTGGGTGATTTGCATCAGGTTGTTGCTTCCCAGAGCCGCTTTAAGGTCGGCAATGGTGGTATTGGCTTGCAGGCCCGAACCGTCGCAATCGGGTTGGGAGCCGTCGCAACGGGGGCCGTCGAAATTCACATCGCGGGTATCGCGGATATACACTTGGAAATCATTGCGGTATTTGCCCAATACGGCCACCAGGGTTCCTTTTCCGGCGGGCACTTGGAGCGATGCAAAACGGGCATATCCGCTGTTGCGCATAATGAGTTGATTGTTGTTACAATCTTCGATGTATTTGTTTACGCCCGAAAGTCCTTCGAGGGCGTAAGTGGAACAAAGGTCGCTTTTGGCGAATTCCACATCGTTCAGTTGGATAAGCGTGTTGAGGTATTGGTCGCCGTGGGCCAGAATTTGCGGAATGGTCAAGGTTTGCGGCGTGATTTGCACCGGATCGTCGCAGGTGGGAATGATGCGTTTGGCCACTTCGCTGGCCGGAATACGGCCTATGCCGGTTCCGCGACCCGAATCGTAGGTCAGCCCCAGCTTGTAAACGCCGCGGTCTTTGCCAATGAAAAGGCCTTTGGCACGCACCAAAACCTTTTTGCCTACGGGATAATCCACATAGAGGTTACGCTTGTCGGCCGCGATGTAGATGCCCGCAGAGGGATTTTGTGGAGCGTCTTGCAGAACGATGCCCGTGTAGTAGTTGCCGGCTTCGTCGCTGGAAATCACATAGCCCTCAAATATCAAATCATCATCGATTTGGGTAATATGTCCGCTGGGTGAAAGGGCCAAAATGTCGGCAATGGTGGCATTGGCCGTGTAGGAGGGTTGCTGGCATTGCCCTTCGGGCGCATCCCATTTGTCTTTTTGCGAGCAGGAAGTGCCCGCTACCAATCCCAGGAGGATCAAAAACCGTGTGAAATATTTCATGGTTGTTTTCATTTGCTTGGTTGATTAAAGGTTTTACATACGAATGCTGAGCATAACAAAATAGTTGCGTCCGTAGCTCATCCAGTATTTGTTACCGAACACCGGAACGGGATTGATTTTTTTGTCCACATACAATTCGGGATAGCTGGCTTTGCGCGACTGTTCGAAGCCGCCCGTGGGCGTGATGTCGTCGAGCAAGTTATTGGCCAGCACGAAAAGTCCGATGTAGTATTTGTTCACTTTCCAGGATTTTCCACCAATGAAGTTCACGTGGAAGGCCGAGGCGAGTTTTTCCTGGCGGAGCAAATCATTGAGGATTTCTCCGTTGACGGCGGGAATGTCCCAATTGTCGTGCCCGCGGTAATCTTGAATTTCGCCGTAGGGTTCGTTCAGATTGGGGTCGGTATAGAAGCGCGAAGTGCGGAGGATGGGACTTACACCGATGTAGTTTTGATTGAAATAGTTCAGGTTGATTCCTGCAAACCAGTAATGCGGACTGCGGTATTCCAGCCCCACGCTATACGCTTGCTGCGGACCGTTGGCCAAGCGGTAGCCGCTCAGGTAGCTTTTGCCCAAGTAGGTGGCGTTGAACAAATCGGAAGCCACATAAACGTCGGGATTTCCGGCATAAATATGACGACCTACGGCTGCTGCTGCGGTGGCTTTCCAAGACGGGCTCAGCTGGGCTTCGAGCCCGAATTCCAATCCTTCGTAGTAGCGGGCTTCGCCCGTAACGATTTGGGTCAGGAAAAAGGCGTTTCCGTTGATGTTGGACGGAATGCCTTGCACGCCATTGAGCGAAATGCCTTCGGCAAAGAAGCGTTGAATTTCGGTATAGTTTTGCGATTGGGTTACGTAGGCCGTCAGCCGGGTTTTGAGGTAGGGCGAACGATAGATATAGGAAATATCAAAACCACCCAGTTGTTCGGGCGCAATGCCCGGGGTGGGGTCGTTGCTTACGCGTGCATTGTAGAACACGTTTTTCAGGTCGGGAGCTTTGGATTGGATTAGCAGATTGGTGGCAATCAGGTGGCGGCCGCTTAGTTTGAACAAAGCGCCGGCTTTGATGGCATATTCGTTAAAGCGCAAGTAGTTCGATTTGCCGTAGGAGTCGGCAAAGAGCGGATTTTTGTAGAGTCCGTCGCGTTGGTAGGCCGTTTGGCCGAAGGCCAAAGCACCGTAAAGGTCGAGCGAACGGGAGAAATATTGTCCTTGGACAAAACCGTTCCATTTGAATCCGTTGATCAGGTAGTTGTAGGAAAATTTATCGTCTTCGGTTACCTTACGGTTGGGATTGTTCAGGTCGTTGTCTTCGAATCCCGGGTCGGCATAGGGGTTTTTGTCGTAGAAAAAGCCGGCGCCGAGCAAATCGTTCATCTTGGCAAATCCTTCGGAGCTGAACGCCTTGGCATTGAAAGCGGCGTTGAAAGTGAATTTATCGGAAAAACGGCGGTTGTAGTTGGTATTGAAATGCAGTAATTTATCGTCGGTAACATCGTCGTAGAGGTAGTAACGGGCGCTGCCGTCGTCGGCCGTGTTGGAGCGGTTGGCCGCATAGAGGGCGTCCCAATCGATTTGTCCGTATTGGAGGAAATCCACATAGTGGTTGGCCGCTTCGGGCAGGTCGTCGCGCGAGAGCCAATAGCTGGGCAGGTAGCGATAATAGGTAGGGTCGGGATTGTTGGCATTGTAGTAGCCAATGCGGCTGTTGGCGGTTTTGAGTTTGCCCGCGGCCACGGAAGTTTCCAGCGAGGAATTCATATCGATTTGCCAGTTATGTGTAAGCATTATCGTGGGCGCACAGAGTTTTTTGACGCGTGCATTACGGGTTTTCCCGTCCTGCAAACCCCAATAGGCATTGTAGCGCTTGCCTTTGATGTCGTAAACTTCGGCGGTGTTGGGCGATGATTTTCCGCGTTTGTTGGGTGTGGCAAACACGGTAAGGTTCAAACTGTGTTTTTTGTTCAAGCGTTTTTCCACGGCGGCAAACAGACTTTTGGCGTCATAGAAAGTGCCCGGGAAATAACCCTGCCGGGCGTAGCGCGCCGAAACCAGGAAAGCGTAAGCCCAACCGTTTTTTTGCATCCCACTGGCATAGGAGGCCATCAGCCGGTGGCGATAGCTTCGGTTGGTGATGGCGTAGGATACTTTGGTGGTTTTGCGAATGTCGGAGGCCTTAACGTTGTAGTTTACGCCGCCCAAAAAACCGCCTATACCATAGTCGTTAGCTATCAGGTTGGGATACATTTCGCGGGCGCGCAGCACATCGTTCAATCCGCCCCAAGCCGACCATTGCGGGCGGCCGTCGTAGAGTTGATTCATCGGTATGCCGTTGAAATAAACAGTAGAGTAGCGGGCGTCGAGGCCGCGCATGCTGAACCGGGCATTGCCGAATTGGAAAGATGCCGCCCGTTGGAAGGCATCCATGCCCGAATGCAAGAGCCCGGAAACATTTTCGGCGGATTCTTCGTCGGTTTGCAAATCCTGGTCGCTGAGCGTAATAACACCCAGGTCGTCGGCAGGGCCGGTGCTGGGCCATAGTTCGATAACACCCAGGTCCAAGCTTTGACCGGCCTGAACATTGGCTTGGACTTCAAAAGAAGCATAGCCATCGGCATTGAATACCACTTGATTCATACCGGCAGGCACTTGATCCAGCACGAACCGGCCTTGTTCGTCGGTATGGACGGATTGCGGGCCTTGTTTGAGCCGGACTTCCACACCCGACAGGGCTTGGCCGGTTTGGGCATCCTTGACCGTTCCTTGGATGCTACCGGTATTTTGCGCATAAATTCCCAGTGGAAATAGGAGCAGGAATAAAAATCGGAGTTTTTTCATTGGAGTTTAAAAATTTAATTTCGTTAGTGATGTTTTTGGACAAAAATAGGGAAAAACATCGAGTGGAGGTAAGGGTATGAATATTATTTCCCAAGGCTTTGTTTCGACAAAAATCCCGGGTAGCCAAGGCCACCCGGGACACAGGGTTAACCCGTAGGAAAACCGGAGTTAGAACAATTTTAAATCGTCGAGAACTTGCATCACTTCGCGCACGTGTTCGTAGGAACGGTGCAGGAGTTTTTTCTCTTCGTCATTCAAATCCACTTCGATAATTTGTTCCACGCCGTTTTGTCCCAGTTTGACCGGCACGCCCAGGGCCACGTCTTTGAGGCCGTATTCGCCGTCGAGCATCACGCATACGGGCATAACGCGATGGGAGTCCACGATCACGGCTTCCACCATTTGTGCCACGGCGGCGCCGGGGGCATACCATGCGGAAGTGCCCAGGAGTTTGACGATTTCGCCACCGCCTTTTTGGGTGCGTTCCACCAGTCGTTGGATGGTGTCGGCGTCCATGAGTTCGGTCAGCGGAATACCGGCCACGGTGGTGTAGCGGGGCAGGGGAACCATGGTGTCGCCGTGCCCACCCATAAGCAGGGCCGTAACGTCTTTGGGCGACACGTGCAAGGCTTCGGCGATAAATGCTTCGAAACGTCCGGTGTCGAGCACGCCGGCCATACCGAACACACGTTCACGCGGCAGGCCTGTGGTCAGATAGGCCGTGTAGGTCATCACGTCCAAGGGGTTGGAAACGATGATGTAGATGGCATCGGGCGAATATTCGTAGGCCTTTTCGGCCACGGATTTAACGATTTTGGCGTTGGTGCCGATGAGGTCGTCGCGGCTCATGCCGGGCTTGCGGGGTAGACCGGAGGTGATGACCACCACGTCGGAATTGGCGGTTTTGGAATAGTCGTCGGTATAGCCGTGGACGCGGGTGTCGAAGTAGTTGATGTGGGAGGATTCCCAAATGTCCAGCGCCTTGCCTTCGGCCAATCCGGGTTTGATGTCCAGGAGCACGATGTCTCCCACTATGTTTTTGCCGGCCAACACGTTGGCAACCGTAGCGCCCACGTTACCGGCTCCGATGACGGTTACTTTTTTGCTCATAACGGATGAATTTTGCTTAAAAATAGTCCATGTAAAAGTAAGTTTTAATGTTTGATGTCAGTTTTTAAATTTTCGGGTCGGGATGAAAGGGGAAAAGGCACGAATGGCGGGTTTTCCTCTGTAAGGTTTGTTCCCGGACCTTCGTATGGGCCGGCAATCAACATGTTGTGCATGTAAAGTAGTAGCAAGATTGGTTTACTTTTTGAACGTCGAGGAGATTTTTTGAAAATAGCGTAAATACGAAGCCATTCGCCCGCTCAAAACCAACGCAAAGAACTCCGGCAAAATCGCCTGCCTTCATTCCGGCTATTTTTTTTTAACTTTGTGCCAACACCAAAAATTTTCCTATGGCATCCACTTCCGACATTCGTAAAGGACTGTGCATCCGGCACAACAATGATATTTACAAAATCGTCGAGTTTTTGCATGTAAAACCCGGCAAAGGGCCTGCTTTTGTGCGCACCAAAATCAAAAGTTTGACCACCGGACGTGTGCTGGATTTGACCATCCCGGCCGGGCACAAAATCGAAGATGTGCGCGTGGAAACCCGTAAATTTCAATACCTTTATACCGATGGCGAACGTTATCATTTTATGGATAACGAAACATTCGAACAAATCGACCTGCCCGAAAGCGCCATCGATGCTCCGCAATTTTTGAAAGAGGGTGAAGAAGTTACCATTCTGATCAAAGCCGACGACAACACGCCGCTCACTTTGGAAATGCCCGCCAGCGTGGTGCTGGAAGTAACCCACACCGAACCGGGCGTTAAAGGCAACACGGCCACCAACGCCACCAAGCCGGCCACCGTGGAAACCGGTGCCGAAGTCAAAGTGCCGCTCTTTATCAACGAAGGCGACAAAATCAAGGTAAACACCATGACCGGCGAATATATGGAACGCGTCAAGGAGTAAAAAAAGACGAAAAACTGATAAATGCCTGCCTTGTGCGGGCATTTTTTTTGGATATTTAGCGTCGAAATTCAAAAAAGAAACCGACGATGAGTGTGCTTGTCAATAAAAATTCCCGCGTGCTTGTGCAAGGATTTACGGGTTCGGAAGGAACCTTCCATGCCAGGCAAATGATCGAATACGGAACCAATGTGGTGGGCGGTGTTACGCCCGGCAAAGGCGGTATGACCCATTTGGGCCGTCCGGTGTTCAACACGGTGAAGGAAGCCGTGGATGCCACCGGTGCCAATGTGTCCATCATTTTTGTTCCGCCGGCCTTTGCCGCCGATGCCATCAAGGAAGCCGCCGATGCCGGCATAGGCGTTATTGTGGCCATCACCGAAGGCATCCCCGTGGCCGATATGGTCAAGGCCAAAGATTATGTGGATCGGCGCGGCGTGCGATTGGTGGGTCCCAACTGTCCCGGCGTGATTACGCCCGGCGAAGCCAAAGTGGGCATCATGCCCGGATTTGTGTTCAAAAAAGGACGTATCGGCTTGGTGTCCAAGTCGGGAACGCTCACCTATGAAGCTGCCGACCAAGTCGTTAAACAAGGTCTGGGTATTTCCACCGCCATCGGTATTGGCGGCGACCCCGTTATTGGCACCACCACCAAGGAAGCCGTGGAAATGTTTATGAACGACCCCGACACCGATGCCATAGTGATGATTGGCGAAATCGGCGGGAATTTGGAAGCCGAAGCGGCCAAATACATCAAGGAAACGGGTAACAAAAAACCGGTGGTGGCATTCATTGCCGGACAAACCGCGCCCAAAGGCCGCACTATGGGCCACGCCGGTGCCATTGTGGGTGGCAAGAACGATACGGCACAGGCCAAAATGGAAATCCTGCGCGCCCACGGCGTTGAGGTGGTTGAATCACCGGCCGAAATCGGGCAGACCGTAGCGCGTGTTTTGGGTAAATAGATTCAAGTTTTTTAGGTTATCCCGGCCGTTTCCTTTTCGGGGAAGCGGCTTTTTTTATTTCCGGGGCGCCCGGCCGCACAAGTTCACGCAGCAGCGGTTGCTTCAAGACGGCGGAGCGCTTTTGCACCCGCTGGCGTTCACTTGGCGGCCGCCGCGTGCTCCGCTCAAACGGGCCGGCTGCCCGCACCGGCATTTCGGGGCCGCGGTGCGTGGGGCTTCCCGCTGTCAGCCTCCGCCCGCGGGGAAATGCTCGGGCGCCCAGCCGGCCCGTAACCGCTGCGCCCGCTGGCGCATTGATATGGAAAAAATTTCGTATATTGTTTGTAATAAATTTCCGGGAAAATGGAATAATGCCGAGTGGAAGTGATAAACCAAAATTTTCACGATGAAAAAGATTTTTTTTCTCTTTTTGGTAATTGTAATATCGTGTAACCAACCCGCAAAACATCCGGAACATGTTCGAAAAAAAATTCCGGTGGAATTTAAGCTCAACAAATCCGATTATGTTATCCTTCCGTTTGATAAATCATGGACTTGGGTTCCCGAAAATGCCCGCCCGGCTACATTATCTGACGCCGAATTAATCGAAATAGAAAAAGTATTGGAAAAAGCGGTAAAAGAGAACAACGAGAAACAACAAGGAAATCCGCAAATGCAAATTCAGTTGGAGAATAAAAAACGTCAATATGTTCCATACATCAATGAAAAAGGAGAAAAACTGGTTTGGATAAATTTTTTCTGCTATGATCCAACGGATAATAAGGCGGGAACACTGGCAGATAGCGTCTGGTTAACAGTTCCGGTTATGGTTTCCGATGGTGGAAACTGCTATTTTAGCATATTGATAAACTTGACCACCCGCTCTTATTCGAATTTATCTATCAATGGATATGCCTAAGGGCCAAATATAGATTTTTTTAAACATCCGCTATTCAAAATAATCGTATTGCGAGGGAAAACAAGCGCGGCCTGTGCGTTGGTCTTGGGAAGCGTAGGTTTCACGAGCAGGCGGAGAAGACCGGCGGCGCCGGAGCGTAGCAAAGGCGCCAAAGGGCTTCGTAGCCCGCGGAGCAAGACCGGAGGGCTTGCGGAGCCGCGCAGGGAGACAAACGCGGAGCCACAGGCGGAGCGTGCCGGCTCCCGAAGCCGCGGAACAAGACAAGGCGCGGCCCTTGGCACCGGCCCTTGGAAGCCGCCGGCTTGTGGAGCCGTGGAGGCGACCGCAGGGCGCCGGAACGCACGACAATATTTTGCTTCCCTCCGACGAATATTTCTTAT
>JALWYR010000189.1 GCA_027003085.1 Flavobacteriales bacterium | reverse complement strand
GCTATGAAAACTCACTATTTCCAACATTGGGGGGTTATTTTTAAAACTACAATACCCGATAATTGATTTTCAATGACTTAACATTAAAAATTTCGCGTGCCGTTCTTTAACCGGACAACAATGATTTTTAAACTTACTAAATGGTAACATTTTCAGCTTAAAAGCGACTCTACTTTTACCGTTTTTTGAAACCAACTCGTGTTTATTCATTACCGGTTGAAATCAAAGAAATCATTACACGCGGTTGTGTTATTTTCTTTTTTTTGTAATTGTCCTTTTCCGGGTAATTGTGTTTCGTTCAAATTGTTATCCTTTACTGTTTCGATTTCAGGATCGTTAATACATGAAATTAGAAACAAAGCCAGTGATAAAATGAATGATGGCAGTTTATGTTTACTCAAAAAAATCATGGCCTATATATTTTATTTTCAAGTAAATAATTTATTTCTCATAAATTATAATTGGTAATATCACCTGTTATTTCACTTAAAAAAACCGAATCATATTTACCGTTCTTTAAACATTCAATATTAACCGGAAAACTTAATTCAATAAATTTTTCTCTTTTTTTTATTTTATACCCAAAAATATCTCCATCCAATTCATACCCACACCTGTTTCTCAATACACTATTAATATCGTTTGAACTTGGTATCTCATTTATAAAATTAGCTTTTCTTGTGTGTTTTTCTACTTTCAAAATTTTTCCTGATGCTAATCTATAAATCATAATTTGATCATTCACGTAACTCCAAACAGTTGAATGCGTAGAATAACTTGATGTAACATAAAAAGCATTTCCGTTTTTTCCTACTAGATAATTAACCCACTTATCAGTTTTATTATCATTTCTTTTTATGTTACTCTTTATTGTAGAACAAGAAAGAAAAAGAAGCAATGAAAGTGTTACTATTAATAGTAGCTTGAAAAAATTATTTTGCATTGAAAAAATATTCCTTTTGATTAATTGCATATAAAATTACGTAATATCTCAGATATCGTATATTCTGCAATATTTTCATAACAAATTTATTCATTTTTCGCGATTAAATTCTGCCGGCAGCTATCAAGGTTATGAAAGCCGGTATTCGGGTCGGGCGGTTACAGGGAAAAATAATAGTTGGAAAAAATATGTGGGTTTGGAAAAGAGGCCGTATGCAAGTTAAGAGAAACAGGTATTTCCAATACGCGGGATTGAGGATGGTGGCAGGCGTAGCGGAAAGGTGGTAGGGCATGGGGCTATGCAAAATACCCGCGCCAGGGATGGGAGCGGTTATGCGGCGCAGGGGCGCGGCATGGTTTGCTGCCGGCGAGCAGGCTCCGAAGTATTGAGGAGACATCGCAGCCGGTCCATAGCAAACCGCCGCGGCCCAAGGCGAATTTAAGCGGACAGCCCGACGGCGGCGCGTGAGTGGTGGCCGGTGCAAAAGCGCTCCGTCGCTTGAAGCAGCGGCCACTGCGGCGTAGCCGCCACGAACGCAGCCGCCGGGGCGCCCTAATAAAATTTATTTTTCAACCGGGATTAAACGCGTATGGTAACGCGCACGGGATTTGACACGCTCCATGCCGAATATATCGGGAAAGAGCTTGCCATCCACATAGGCCTGGGCTTGATCCAAATAATGCGGCGAAGCCGGCAATCCACTTTCGCCTGCCGGCAAAATGGAATACGAGGCATCCCAATCGGCCGTATTGAATATGTGCTTTTCCGAGGCCCCGAAATCGGCAACATAAGGTTTGGCCAATGAAAAACTGAACGGATTCACGGTGTTTACGCTCCCCGGCGCCGGATAACCGGCATTGAGTCCGAAAAGCTTGTCCAATAATTTGACCTTGCCCAGGGGATGCTCCAAATGATAGATATGGGCCGTTCCCCAAGTTTTGTCCAGGGTTCCGTAACGCGCCTTCAAACTATCGATGGCCTCGCGGAAAGACTGACGGAGCAGGCCCGAAAAAGTTTCCCGTTGGGGCGTGTTACGGTTGTCAACCCAAACGCTTGAAGTGTCGCGGAAAACATTGTCGATCAGGTATTTGTTCATCAGGAAGGAGGCATAAAATCCGGGAAATAAATCCTTGCCCAACTCATCGGCGGCCATATTACGGACAAATTGCCGCAGGGTTTCTTCGAACAACAGGGGCGCCCGGGCATCGCGGCGGTAACCGCCGTCCCAAGTCGCAAGCGCCGTGGCGGCTTTTTCGAGTTCGTCTTTTCCGAAACTTCCGGGCTTTAAAACCTTGCGCATAAGCGGCAAAAAGCGTTGGGCGCGGACGGATTTATGGTCATTGAGCATACGCCGGAAATCTTCGGTCGATAGTTTCTCCTTACTTTCGAGCATTTGCCGGATGCGAATGATGCGGTAAGGCAAATCATACCATTCGGAAATATAGAGGCTGTCGGCAAAAGTTTTGTTGTTGGCCGAGGAAACATAACCGCGTTCGGGATTGAATTCGTAGGGCATTTGTTCAAACGGCACGAAACCTTGCCAATCGTAGGCCGTAGTGTCGCCCGGGAAAAACAGATAAGCGGGGGCTTTGCGAACGGGCACACGGCCGGTGCATTGGAGCCCGATATTGCCTTGGGTATCCACATAGGCAATGTTTTGGCTTACGGCCATAAATCCGCGGGCCGCCCGGCGGAATTCGTCCCAATTCCGGGCCGTGTTAAAGCCGTAGAGGGCTTCGATGGCATGGTCTTCTTCGTTACCCACCCAACGCATGGACACGGGCTGAACATCCACCGTTCCCAAACGGGTCATAATGGGGCCGCGATGGGTGTAATACATGGGCACGATTAAAGGTTCATCCTGCCCTTTGACGCGAATGGTCTCTTTGACCACCTTCAAGGGCTTCCAGGCGCCGTCCAACTTGTAACGCATCTTCACCGTGTCGATGGTTTCGGCATAGAAATCGGCCCCGTCGAGCATCACATTGGTCATGCCCCAGGCAATATGTTCGTTATGACCGGCCACCACAAAAGGAGAACCGGGTAATAAGACGCCGGTTACATTTAGCTTACCCGGAACGATTTGATGCGCCCGCCACCAAATACCCGGCAGGCCCAGGTGCAAATGCATGTCGTTCGAAAAAATAGGCTTTCCGGTAACGGATTTTTTACCGGCCACCGCCCAATTGTTGCTTCCGTGCGAAAGCTCGGGTGCCACACTGCGAATAAATGCCACCGCTTGCAGCAATGCCGTATCGGGTTTTGCTTGCTTGGGAATGTTGCGGTAAACCACCATAGGATTAGCTTTCCAATCGGGAAGAAAATCCTTTAAATATTCATTTCCAAGGCGTTGATGGATCAGCGTTGCCAAGGCCTCGCTTTTGTAACCCAATTCGAGCATCCACGACATATAGCCCACCAGGTTCACGGAATGCTGCGGCTTCCATGGCTCGGGTTTGTAACCTAAAATACGGAATTCCAAGGGCAAATCATCGCCACGTTCGTGCAGGTAGGCATTAACGCCGTCGGCATACCATTGAATGCGGTTTTTGATGCTATCGTTCATGGCCGCCCACCAACGAGCGGATGTTTGCGGAATGCGCAGTTTGCGTAGCAATTTGTCGGCTTCCACGGCTTGGTGGCCGAAAATTTCCGACAGGCGTCCTTGGGTAACGCGTCGCACCAAATCCATTTGCCACATACGGTCTTGTGCTTCCAAATAACCGGTGGCCAAATAGAGGTCGTGTTCGTTTCGGGCGATAATATGCGGAACGCCCAAGCTGTCGCGATAAACTTCCACCGGTGCCCGGAGGCCGGGGAGGGAAACATCCGCCGAATAATCGGGCAATGCGGCTTTGCGAATATGATTGACGTAAAAATATCCGCCCATTAGCAACAAAAAAACAATAACCAATAGTGCTTTAAAAATTTTTTTCATCTTTACGGGTATTTGGGGTAAAGATAAACAAAAGCATGTTATTTCCAACAAAAAATACCCCCGTCCGGTGGAGCGAGGGTATTGAAAAGGCTTGGCTTGGGTTCAGTTTAGACCGTTGCGGATTGTTTGCGCAGGTAGTTCAATGCACTTCCGGCCTTGAACCATTCGATTTGTTCTTCGTTGTAGGTGTGGTTCACCTTGATGATATCGATGCTGTCGTCGGGGTGAACAATTTCCACGGTCAAGGGTTTGCCCGGGGCAAATTCGTTCAAATCCACAAAGTTGAAGCGGTCGTCTTCTTGGATTTTGTCGTAATCCGCTTCGTTGGCAAAGGTAAGGGCCAGCATACCTTGTTTTTTGAGGTTGGTTTCGTGGATGCGCGCAAAGGATTTGACAATCACGGCAATCACGCCCAGGTGTCGCGGTTCCATGGCCGCATGTTCGCGCGACGAACCTTCGCCGTAGTTGTGGTC
>JALWYR010000188.1 GCA_027003085.1 Flavobacteriales bacterium | reverse complement strand
CACGGGATTATGGCTGGCCGTAAGGATAATGCCGCCGTCGGCCTGTAAGCCCGTAACGGCCATTTCCACCGAAGGTGTGGTGGAAAGTCCCAAGTCGATGACATTAACGCCCATACCTGTTAGCCCTGCCACCACGGCCCGGGAAATCAAGGGGCCCGAAGGGCGCGCATCACGGCCCAAAACCACCGTGGGTCGGGGCTTGCCGCTTTGTTCGACAAGCAAGCGCCCGAAGGCGGCGGAAAACTTCAAGGCATCCAAGGGAGTAAGGTTATTGCCGGGCTTGCCGCCGATGGTGCCGCGAATACCGGAAATACTTTTGATAAGCGTCATAAAAATACTTGTGATTTCGGTTTATAAAGATAGGAAAAATAAGCGTGGAAATTAACGGTTTTTGGCTGAAAACATAAATTTTATCACTTATTTTTATTTATTAACAATCAATTGAGGAGCTAGGTGGTTTTTGAAAAAAGCCACAAGAATGAAAGTAAGGAAAATTTCTTGCAAACGATATGCACCGGGAAGTTCGTAATTTCTTACCTTCTTTCTCCTTTGCATCGGATGTAAAAAAATTATAAAATCTTTCATGCTATAAACATACCAGGAGAACAAAGGGCTCCGAGGCCCACAAAGCGAGACCGCCGGGGCTCGCTGAGCCGTGGAGCAAGACCCTCAGGGGCTTGCGAAAACGCGCAGGCAGACCGGAACGGGCTGCCGAGCAACGTCCGGGGAGACCGGCCCGATTGATTTTTAGTTATGAATTCCGAGTTATGAGTTGATTTCGGGTTAATCGGTTGTTGTTTGAAAAGAAAAGGGCCGGGCTCACCGGCGAGCGAAGGGAGACACCGCAGGTGGCTCCCGGAGCCGCGGAACAAGACAAGGCGCGGCCTTTGTCATTGGCTCAGGGAAGCCGCAGGCTTGTGGAGCAGGCGGGGAGACAAGCCGTGGCTTTAAACGCCGGCCCATAGGAAGGCGATGGCTCCCCGCCACGTGGAGGAGACGCGCAGAGGCTCCATAACGCAAAAAAAATCCCGGCACATACGGCCGGGATTTATGTTTTCGGATTAAAGAGGATTATTTTTTACGTTTTAACACCTTGTCGAAACGTTTTTTCATTAAATCGTACATCACGGGTGTGGCCACAAACAGCGACGAATAGGTTCCCACAATCACACCCACCATCAAGGCGAAAATAAAGCCGCGGATGCTATCGCCGCCAAAGATGAATTCCACCAACAACACCACGAAGGTAGTAAACGAAGTGTTCAAGGTTCGCGAGAGCGTGGAACCCAGAGCCCCGTTGATCAGTTTTTCAGGCGTCCACGACAGATGGATCTTGAAAAACTCCCGGATACGGTCGAAGATGACCACCGTGTCGTTGAGCGAATAACCGATTACGGTCAGGATGGCGGCAATAAAGGCCTGGTCCACTTCCATATCGAAAGGCATAATCTTGTAGGTGAGCGAAAAAACACCCAGCGTAAAGAGCACATCATGAATCAAAGCCACAATGGCGCCCACACTGAATTCCCAGTATTTAAAGCGGACGAGGATGTAGATGAAGATGGCCAAAAGTGAGAATATAACGGCCCAAACGGCGCCTTTTTTGATGTCGTCGGCAATGGTGGGCCCCACTTTGATGGATTGCATCATGCCGTATTGTTTTTCACCTTTGGTGCTGATAAATTGGTCGAAGGTCATTCCTTTGGGCAGGTAAGGTTTGAGTCCTTCGTAGAGTTTTTGTTCCACTTCCTGGTCCACTTCCTCCCCGCTTTGGTCGATTTTGTATTTGGTGGTAATTTTCAGTTGGTTGGGCGCTCCGAAGATTTTGACTTCGGGCTTGATTTTATGGCCGTTTTCCACAAACACTTCACCCAAGGCATTGGCCACTTCGTTGCTGTTCATGGCTTGCGGGAAGCGCACCGTAAAGGTTCGTCCGCCCACAAAGTCCACACCCGGGTTGAGCCCTTGCGTAAAGATGGAAATCAAACCGATGGCAATCAAGGAGCCCGAAACCAAATAGGCAATTTTGCGTTTGCCGATAAAGTCGAATTTTACATTCACCAACCAATTTTCGGTTACCTTGGTGGAGAAGGTCATTTTTTTGCCTTTGTTCATCCACCATTCGATAAACAAGCGCGAAAGTAGAATGGCCGTGAACAAGGAGGCCGCGATACCGATAATCAAGGTGGTGGCAAAACCTTGAATAGGTCCTGTTCCGAACACAAAGAGGATCAGGCCCGTTATCAAGGTGGTAATGTTGGCATCCAAAATCGACGACAAGGCATTGCTGTAACCATCGGCAATGGCCGCGCGTATGTTTTTACCCGCCCTGAGCTCTTCGCGTATCCGTTCGAAAATAAGCACATTGGCATCCACCGCCATACCGATGGTCAGCACGATACCGGCAATGCCGGGCAAGGTGAGCACCAGTTTCAAACTGGCCAAAATGCCGAACACAAACAGCAGGTTGATAAGCAATACCACACCGGCCACCACACCGGCACGGCCGTAGTAGAAAATCATCCAAAGAATTACCAGGAGCAGAGCAAAGGCAAAGGCAATTTTACTTTGGTGAATGGCCTCGCGGCCAAGGGTGGGTCCTACAATTTCAGACTGAACGATATCGGCCTTGGCGGGCAGCTTTCCGGCGCGCAACACATTGGCAAGGTCTTTGGCTTCTTCGATGGTAAACTTACCATAGATTTGCGAACGGCCACCCGTAATAGGGCCGTTGCTCACCGTGGGCGCCGAATAAACCACTTTGTCCAACACAATGGCAATGGTGGAGCCGTTTTTGTAGGCATCGGTGGTGAGTTTTTCCCATATTTTGGCGCCTTTGGCATTCATGTCCATCGACACGGCCGGCTTGCTCAGCTGGTCGAAAGTTTGCCGGGCATCGGTGATTACATCGCCGCTAAGCGGAGGAATACCATCGGCATTGCCATGGACAACATACAAGGGAATAATATCCTTGTCGGCATCGCGTTTGCCCCAAAGGAATTGGGCAAAGCGCAGGTTTTCGGGCCGGGCTTTGACCACTTCGGGGTCGCGGAGGAATCGGTTTACTTTGGCCGTGTCTTTAACGGCAAAATAACCCACTACCGGGCCGTAACCGGCTTGACGTTTAAGGGCCGAAAGCGAAACGATTTGGGGCGCTTGGGTACTGTCTTTGGGTTGAATGCTGTATTTGCGCGAAATAATTTGGTCCACCTGCTGGATGTAGCCGGCATATTCTTCCTGCTTGTAGCCGGGCCAAAATTCGAGCTGGGCTGTGCTTTGCAGGAGTTTTTTGATGCGTTCGGCATCTTTGGCGCCGGGCAGTTCCACCAGGATGCGGCCGCTGCTTCCCAGGCGTTGAATATTGGGCGATGTTACACCGAATTTGTCGATACGCTTACGCAGCACTTCGAAAGCGCTGGTCATGGCCTCGTCCACCTTTTGGCGGATGACTTTTTTGACCTCTTCGTCGGGCATGCCCGGTTCAATGTCGCCGGCCAGTTTTTTGTTACCGAAAATGGTGGGATCGCTCAGGTGTTTGCCGGTTTCTTTGGCAATTTTATCCCAAGCTTCGTAAAATAAATCCAGGAAAGGTTTATCGCTTGACTTTTGGGCTTCGGCGGCCATTTTTAATGCACGGTTAAAATCGGGGTCGTGCGTATGGTTGGCCAAATCTTTGAGAATGTCTTTGATGGAAATTTGCAAAATCACGTTGATGCCTCCTTGCAAATCCAAGCCCAATTTCATTTCCCGCTTCTTGACCTCGTCATAGGTAAACTTCATCCCGAGCAGGTTGTAGACCGGAAGTTTATTAATCGAGTCCAAGTAACGTTTTTCTTTGGCCGGATCGCCTTGGGCGTATTCGCGTGCTTTTTGCTTGATGTTTTGCCCTACGATGGTAAACGATAATTGATAGATGCTCAACAGTGCCAGCAGAATGGCAAACGTTTTAACAAGTCCTTTTCCTTGCATTAGTCTTGATTTTTCATACAATGCGCAAATATAGGATTTACCGGGCTATTTTCCAATGCGTTCGCCACCGGAGCTCCGAAGTGCGACTTTTTTGGTCTGATTTTGCTCAAAATTTTCGCAAAAACCAAATAAAAGCTGCCTTTTGTCAGTCGGCAATCGTAATTTTTGAAATAAATTTATATGCAAAACCTAGCAGGCGTATGACCAAAGCCATCGAAGCACGTGTTTACGGGAAGGTTCAAGGCGTTTGGTTTCGTAAACACACCCAAGAACAGGCCCACCGGTTAGGTTTGACCGGCATTGTGCGCAACGAACCCGACGGCAGTGTTTATGTGGAAGCCGAAGGGCCGGAAGACAAGATGCGCATGTTCGAGGAATGGCTTCACCGGGGTTCGCCGCTTTCGCGTGTGGAGCGTGTGGACATACGTCGCGTCGAACCCAAGGGATACCAAAGTTTTGAAATTATTCGATAACCATAAAACAAATCAAAATTATGACAAACGATAAAGCATACCTGAAAATCGATAATCTGGAAGTGGAACTGCCGGTGGAAACCGGCACCGAAGGCGACCGTGCCATTGACATTAAAACATTACGGGCTTCCACTGGTGGCATTGTAACCGTGGACCCTGGTTATAAAAACACCGCTTCCACCCGGAGTAAAATTACCTACCTGAACGGCGAAGCGGGCATATTACGCTATCGCGGTTACCCGATCGAAGAATTGGCCGAAAAATCCACTTTCCTGGAAGTGGCCTACTTGCTCATCTACGGCGAACTTCCCGACAAGGCCACTTTCGACAAATTTGTGGCCGACATCAAAGACAAGTCGTTTGTAAACGAAGAAATGAAAAATATTATCGACGGATTTCCGCGTTCGGCCCACCCCATGGGTATATTATCGTCGCTCACCGGTGCCATGACGGCTTTTTATCGTGATGTTAAGGATATTTCCGACAAACAGGTGCTCTACAATACCATTGTGCGCACCTTGGGTAAATTTCCCATTCTGGGTGCCTGGGCCATGCGCAAGCGCAACGGTTGGCCGCTCACCTATGCCGACAGCCGGCTCAGTTATGTGGGAAACATCCTGAAAATGATGTTCGAAAAACCCATGGAACCCTACCAAGTGAATCCGGTGGCCGAACGTGCACTTGACAAACTGCTGATTCTCCATGCCGACCACGAACAAAACTGTTCCACATCGACCGTGCGGCTCATAGGTTCGTCGCATGCGGGTTTGTATGCTTCCATATCCGGCGGTGTTTCGGCCCTTTGGGGTCCGCTGCATGGCGGTGCCAACCAAGCCGTGCTGGAAATGCTGGAACAAATCCGTGCCGACGGCGGCAATGTGCGCAAATATATCGACAAAGCCAAGGACAAAAACGATCCGTTCCGCCTGATGGGCTTCGGACACCGGGTATACAAAAACTTCGACCCGCGGGCCCGCATCATCAAAAAATCAGCCGACGAAGTCTTGGCCGAATTGGGCGTAGACGACCCCTTGCTGGACATTGCCAAGGAATTGGAACAAGCCGCCCTGAACGACGAATATTTCCAATCGCGCAAGCTCTATCCGAATGTGGACTTTTACAGCGGCATCATCTATCGCGCGCTGGGTATTCCGGTGGAAATGTTCACCGTGATGTTTGCCATGGGACGCCTGCCCGGATGGATCGCCCAATGGAAAGAAATGCGCGAAAACAACGAACCCATCGGACGGCCGCGACAACTCTATGTGGGTCCGTCCGAACGGCATTATGTTCCCATGGAAAACCGGAATTAATCCACACCTTGTGTTTTGCAAAAAGCTCGTTTCACCGGAACGGGCTTTTTGTTTTTTTTGGTTACATAAGCTTTATGTATTTTAGAGCCAAATCCGTTTTATGGAAATCGACCGGTTTCACATTATCGATGAAATTTCGCCCCTCCGTGCCGTTATTCTGGGCCGCGCCGACAGCCCCGGCCCCATTCCGAAACCCGAAGATTGCTACGACCCCAAGTCCTTGGAAAATGTGCTCAAAGGCACCTATCCGCGCGAGGAAGATATGATGCGCGAAATGGAATCTTTTCGCGAGGTTTTGGAAAAATACGGTGTCAGGGTTTTCAGGCCCAAGCCCTTGGAAAATACCAATCAAATATTTGCCCGCGATGTGGGTTTTGTGATCGAAAACAAATTTATCCGTTCCAATATTTTGCCTGCACGCGAATGCGAAGTAAACGCCATTTTGGAAATTGCCCGCAGTATTGATCCCGAAAATATCATTATCCCGCCCCCGGAAGTGCATGTGGAAGGGGGAGATGTGATGCCCTGGTATGACTATATTTTTGTAGGCACCTATCGCCGCCCCGATTATCCTAAAATGATAACTGCGCGCACCAATGCCGCAGCCGTGGAATGGTTACAACAATTGTTCCCGCACAAAAAAGTGGTGGCTTTCGACCTGAAAAAATCCAATACCGACCCCTACGAAAACGCCCTGCACCTGGATTGCGTATTTCAACCCGTGGGCAAGGGCAAGGCCATTATTCACCGCGAGGGTTTTCTTGTGCCGGAACAATACGAATTTTTGCGTGATTTATTCGGCCGGGAAAACCTGTTTCACATAACGCGCGAAGAAATGTACGACATGACCGCCAATGTGTTTTCCATATCGCCCGATGTGGTGGTCTCCGACCGGCACTTCCGGCGGCTTAACACTTGGCTACGCCAACAAGGATTAACCGTGGAGGAAATCGGTTACAGGGAAATTGCCAAACAAGAAGGATTGTTGCGTTGCTCTACACTCCCACTCTACCGCGACTAGCGGCGCATTTCGATGATAAAATGATGTTCGGGCGCATCGGCATGGAACCGGAGCTCGGTGTCGGTCAGCCGGCTGATGCGGCAGCGGAACGGAATATTGTTAATTATCACTTCAAACACACGCGGCGACAGGAAACGGTAACTAAAACGCTCGGCACGGGTTCCGTAAAGCGCATATATGTGCATGGGCCCGAAAACCACTTCCACATCCCGGTAACGGGCCACGTCGGGCACCAAACCCGTTTCATAAATGCTTTGCAGATGCCAACTGTGGTGCATCAATTTTTGTTTGGTCTCGAAATCGGCTTCTTTGTTTTTCCCGGAAGCAAAAACATGATCGTCGCGCATGGCTGGTTTCTGAATTTTATAAACACCCTATCAAAAATCTTGCCAAAACAACAAAAAGCAAAACTTATCGTAGCGGAAAGCCGAGATTTCTTAGGCCGGTATTGAGATTTATGGGTTCAGCAAGTTACGCAACCGGGATAAGTTTCAGCTTGTTTTACCGCTTCGGAAACCTGCGCGCAGCCAACAGCTTTGTTCTATTCACTGCGCTTGTTTTGCCTCCGGCGCTCCGGCAGCCCTTGGGGTCTGCCTCCGCGGTTCCGCAAGCCCCTATGGGTCTTGCTCCACGGCTTCGCAAGCCGGCAGGCCTTCGCTTCGCTACGGCCTTTGTCTTGCTCGCAGCTTCGGGAGCCCGCGCGCTCCGCCTGCGGCTCCGCGTAGGTCTCCCTCCGCATTCCTCGGAGCCCTACGGTCTCTTCGGAAAATCGATTAATAAAAGGAAGCCTTCGCCCCAATCCGGCCTTTCCCGTTATCCGGAAATCTTTTCCCTGATTGTTTGCTTGTCCCGGAATTTTTATACAAAAAATAATAGCCTTTTTCCTAAAACTCACCCGACCACAATCCGGCCAAAGCAGTCAATCCCAAGGCCAATCCGGCAACCAATCCGTATATGGGAACAATAAGCAACATCCGCCAAAGCACGGCACGTACAGGCAGGTCGAAAAATGTCCGGTAGCTACGAACCAAATAGTAGGTAAACCATAACCACATAAGCCAAGTCCACAAGGCCAAGGGCCATACCGCATTGAGCAGCATCGATAGCAGCATACCCAGGAAAAAGGCGCTTTGCACATAGAAAATCAACACCAATTGCTCGGCATAATTGCGCTTTGTTTTGAGAAACAAAGGATATATCAACAACCCGAACAGCGGAAGGAACAAAAACAAAGCCCAGCTGATTTTCGATGTGAAGTATTGAATAAAATTTTGCCTGTCGTTCGGGTTGCCCGCAATGCGTGCAAAACGCGAAGCCCAAGCGTAGGCCCGCAAATTTTCTCCGGCCGGGGATAAACCCCAGTGTGCCAATTGCACGGCTGCACTATCAGTTATGTTTTGTTTGCCTATGAGTTGCAGTGCCATGCCCGCCACCTTGTCGGCAAACGGAAGCGTGTCGTTCAAGGCAACAGGACCGGTGTTGTAGTTGACCTTCACTTGCACCGGTTGGGCCGTTTGAGCTTTGTGTTTGTTCCTTAGCCAACCGGCTGCCAGAAAAAATAGCAAAGTGACCGCAAACAACATTCTGAAAGGATGTGTATAACGAACCCGCCGGCCTTTGACGTATTCGGCGGCAAGAAAACCCGGTTTGGCAAGCAACAACAAAGTGCTACGCAACCATTTGGCGTCCAGGGCCAAGTAATTGTCGATAAATGTGCTCAAAAACGAACGTAAACCGATGCGGCCCGTTCGTGTGGATTGACCGCAAGCGGGGCAGTAACGTTCGCTGCCGTTTAGCGAACGGCCGCAATTGAGGCAACGGGATGTGGAAGATTGGTCCATGATACGTAATCAAATATAAGAAAAACACTAAAATCTTTTGCCTACTTAATCGAAATGGCAATTTTTTTAATAATTTTATCACCAATCCTTCGTTTTAAAAAATAAACATCCATGAAAAAATTCTTTCTTCTTCCGTTATTTTTGATTCTACTAAGCATCACGGCTTGCAACCACAAAGCTTCGAATACCGGTTTCGAAACAGCCAAACGCCAATTGATAAACCTTAAAACCGCTTCCACTCCCGTGGAACAAAAAACTTCCGATATCATTGACATCGAGAGGAAGCTCATCGAAGAAGGGCATGTGGAATTTCAAACCAATGATTTGACCCGGACCCGAAAAAACATTCTGGATGCCGTGAGGAAATACAAGGCCTATATGGCCTCGGACAGGGAATATAAATCCACCGGACGGATTAGTGTTACCATGGTGATTCGTGTTCCCGCAGCCGATTTCGACCGCTTTTTGGCCGATGCCACCCGGGGCGTTGAAAAATTCGACAGCAAAGAAATCAAAGTAAAAGACGTAACCGAAGAATTCCTGGATGTGCGTGCACGGCTCAAAACCAAAAAAGAATTGGAACAGCGCTACCTGCAATTGCTTCAAAAAGCCAAAAACGTAAACGAAATTCTGGAAATCGAAAAACAAATCGGTATGCTGCGTGCCGAAATCGAATCCATTGAGGGCCGTTTGAAATACTTGCAAAACCGGGTTTCCTACGCCACCCTGACCCTGAGTTTCTACAAAAAAATTCCACGCACAAGCCATTGGAGCCAAAAGTTTAAAGACGCCTTCAAAAGCGGATGGAACAATTTTGTTATGTTTTTTGTAGTGCTCACCGGCCTGTGGCCATTCATCCTTATTGGTTTGGTAATGCTGTTGGTAATTAAATTTTTTAAGCAAAAAAATAAATCCTAAACACAAATTCCTATGAAAAATCTTGCTGTTTTACTCTTTTTCGGACTGTGGTTTTTTCAAGCAGATGCACAAACCGAAGATTTTACCCGCCAACCTTATTTGGAAACGCTTGCCGAAGTGGATACGGCCGTGGTGCCGGACAACATTTATTTGTTTATCCAATTGAACGAGCGCGATAAAAAGGATAGAATATCAACCGAAGAACTGGAAGCACGGATGCTGAAAGTGCTGGATTCCTTGCATATTGATGCAGCCAAAAATCTCACCGTTTTGGACTACACCAGCAGCTACAAAAAATTCTTTTTAAGCGGCACAAAAATCATAAAATCAAAAATGTATTCTTTATTGGTTCACGATGCGCAAACGGTGGAAAAGCTAATGAGCGGTTTGGAACGTGCAGGTATTTCCAATGTGGCCATCGACCGGGTGGAATATTCCAAAACCGACCAACTGTTATTGGAACTGAAAGCCAAAGCCGTGGCCAAGGCCAAGCGTATTGCCGATAAAATGGTTGAACCCTTGCAACAGAAAGTCGGGAAAGCCATTTACATTACGGATGTTTATTACGGTAGAGAATCCATCGAACAGGCGTTAAGCGGCAGGGTGGCCGGTGCAAGGATAGCAGTGAGAGGTATTGTATCTCCTTCGATTTACGGCCAAAGGGCCGAATCCGAAGAAGTCGTTTTGGACATTAAAAAAATAAAATTTAAGGCCAAGGTCAAGGTCATATTCGTTCTCGAATAAAAAATACCGCTTACCGTGGGCCTGAAACTTTCATCCGGTTAGTATGTGATCGTTACCCGCCGGCGTGTTACCTTGATATGGGCCCGTTTGCCGAAAGGTAAAGCATAGTTTTTGACCACGTGTCCGGCCGGAAAACCGAACACCACCGGATAGCCCTTTCCGCGCGTGTGTTTGAGAATCATTTGCCGGATGTTTTCGCCGAAGGCCTCATTGCCGTGCTTGGCCGAGAAATCGCCCACCAACAGGCCGGCCAAATGATCAAAATATCCTGCACGGGCCAGGGCGTAGAGTAGCCGGTCATACACATAAGGGTATTCGTCCACATCCTCCAAAAAAAGAATTTTTCCGCGGGTGTCCAATTGCTGCGGAGAGCCCAATAAACTCACTAGCATACTCAAATTGCCGCCAATTAATTCTCCTTCGCCTTCGCCGCGGATGTTGGCCGTGTCGGCCGGAATGCGAAAGCTCAGTTGCTTGCCGAACATCAGATTTTTTAGCGTAACCAGGGCCGGTTTGCGTTTGGGCGTGGGATGCGTCAAACTGATGGGCATAATGCCGTGGATGGAGGCATAACCATTCACATACAGCGCATTGAGCAAAACCGTGATGTCCGAAAAACCGATAAGCCATTTGGGATGCTTTTCAAATCCCGACCAATCGATGCTATCGAGGATGCGCACGCTGCCATATCCGCCCCGTGCCGCCCAAATGGCCTTGACCGAAGGGTTGTCCAGGGCCGCTTGCAGGTCGGCAAGCCGTTGGGCATCGGTGCCGGCAAAACTGTAATGCCGGGCCATCAGGTTGGGCCCGTGCACAGGCACCAAATGCCAGGCACGAAGCAGCGAATCGGCCCGTTCGATATAGCCGTTGCGGTTGCTTACATAGCCGGCCGGTGCTACAATCATCACCGTGTCGCCCGGTTTTAGGGCCGGAGGAATGACGATGCTGTCACGGGCGGGAACAGGTGCCTTGGGCGCAGGATAATCGCTCACCTTGATGCGTTCGTGGGCCCCACATCCTGTTAGCAACCAAAGCAGGCCCGTAATTCCCCAAAGCCCAATCAGTCGTTTTATCATGCCGGTATCTTTTACACTATAAAAGTAGTAAAAAGCCGTCAATGACGAGAAGTCAAGTGATAGTTATTTTTTACAGCCCGTTTTTAAGTTCTTCCTGATTCTCCACGGTTTTGCAAGTCTGCGGCTTTGCCGCTTCCTATACAAAGTCCGTGTCTTGTCTGGTTTGGCCTCCCGGCCTTACTCGGATGCTCCGGGACTGCCTAAAAAGTTTATTCGAATGAAATTCAATGAATGGCCTTCTTTATTTTTTTGGATGATTTTATTCCTAATAATCATCCGGCAAGATAGACAAAAGTGGAAATAGAATTTAGATTTGTAGCAATAAACCCTAACATACAAAAGCTTTGGAACCAATTGGAAAGGAATAATGTCGAAGGTGGGGTCTTCCAAATAGGGTAAAACATATGTTTTTCAATATAATGTCTTATGAACAAGAAAATTCAAAAGGCATCAAGCCGGTTTTGTCTTGATGCCTTTTATTATTCGGACAAAATCAAAATGTGCTCAAAGCATCCCTAACCAAGAATTCATAATTGAACCTTTATGGATTACCCGGTGTCAATGGTTCTGTTCGGATCGGATTAGTGTTCGGCTTTAAATGCTTTGAGTTTTTCAATGAGCTTGGGCACCACTTCGAAGGCATCGCCCACCACGCCGTAGTCGGCGGCTTTGAAAAAGGGCGCTTCGGGGTCGATATTGATCACCAGAATGTTTTTGGACGAATTAACGCCCGCCAAATGCTGAATGGCGCCCGAAATGCCAATGGCAATATACAGGTTGGGTGCCACTTGTTTTCCGGTTTGGCCCACGTGTTCGGTATGCGGACGCCACCCCATATCGGCCACGGGTTTACTACAAGCCGTGGCAGCGCCAAGCACGTCAGCCAGTTCTTCGATCATACCCCAGTTTTCGGGCCCTTTGAGTCCGCGACCGGCCGACACGATGATTTCGGCATCGGCAAGCGGCACTTTGCCGGTGGCTTTTTCTACCCGGACGCTTCGGATGTCGTCAAAAACGGCGTCGTCCACTTGCGGAGCAAAATTTTCCACACTTCCGCCTACGGGATTTTCGTGCAGGCCGTAGGAATTTTTGGCCAGGTTGAGCACGGCCTTTTCCGTGTCGATTTGCACCGTGGCAATGGCTTTGTTGGAAAAGCTTTTGCGTTTGAGGGTCAAGGGATTTGTGTTTTCGGGCAAGGAAACCACTTGGGTTACGTAGGCCGCACCCAGTAATCCGGCTAGTAGCGGGCCCACGTATTGCCCGTCGGCGGTTTGCCCGGCAAGCACCACATCGGCACCGGTTTTTTCTGCGGCTTGTTGCAAGGCCAGGGCGTAAGCTTTGGCGTTGAACGAGCCAAAGCGGGCGTCGTCCACATTGAGCACTTGGTTTACACCATAGGCATAAAGGTCTTCGGGACTTTGCAATCCGAATCCCAGGGCCGTTACCGTTCCGCCTTCGCCGGCAAGGGCGCGGGCGTAGGAGGCCAATTCTTTGGCGGTTTTGTTGGGTTTTCCTTGGTTGTGTTCGGCAAATATGAGGATGTTCATGGTCGGTTCGTTTTTTATGGGTTAGATCACTTTGGCTTCGTTATGGAGCAAATCGATGAGTTCGTCCAGATTGTCTTTATCCACCAGTTTGACCGCACTTTTGGCCGGCGGTTTTTCGAAGCGGAGGAATTCCACGGCTTGCGTGGCTTCGACGGGCGGAATTACTTCCAGCGGTTTTTTGCGGGCCATCATAATGCCACGCATGTTCGGAATACGCAGTTCTTCTTCCTTAACCAGGCCTTTTTGGCCACCGATGAGCAACGGAAGCCAGGTTTCGAGGGTTTCTTTTCCGCCTTCGATTTCGCGGGTTACCGTAACCTTATCGCCATTGAATTCCAAACCCATCACGGCATTCACGAAGCGAAGTCCGGTCATGGCGGCCACAAGTCCGTGCACGGCATTACCGTTGTAGTCGAGCGATTCCTTGCCGGCAATAATCAGGTCGTAGTCCTTGTCTTTCAAAAAGGCGGCCAGCTGCACGGCGGTGGAGTAGCTGTCGGCCGGTTCCATGTCGATGCGGAAGGCCTTATCGGCGCCAATGGCCAGCACTTTGCGCATCACCGGTTCGAAGGCCTGTGGTCCTACATGAACCACGTGCAGTTCGGCACCGGTGCTTTCTTTGATTTGCATGGCTTTGGTGAGCCCGAATTCGTCGTGCGGGTTCATCACAAATTGGATGCCCGACTTATCGAAGCGGGTGTTGTCGTCGGTAAAGTTGATTTTGGAGGTGGTATCGGGAACCACACTGAGCATAAGAAGTATTTTCATAGCGATGCCATTTGTTTTCCGGTTTAAAGATACGAAAAAATATTCGAATTATTATGCATGCATAATATTTTTTGATTTTTTGGGCGCCCGGCTGCGCACGTTCACGTAAGCTGCCGTCCTTCACCTTCGGCTTGTCCGGGCAGCACGTTCACGTGGCAGCCGCCGGGCTGTCCGCTTAAATGCGACTCGGGTGCGTCGGTTTTTGCATGGCCGGCGCTGCGGTCTCTTCCTCCGGGAGCCCCCAGCGCCGGCGCAAAAAACACTTTCGCCCCTTCGCCGCATAACCGCTCCCATCCCTGGCGCTTTTTGGCGCGCGATAAATCGCGCTTGAATATCGAACACCGAACACCCGATTTAAGATTTCCGATTTACATTCTCCTACTGAAAACATTGAAGCAGGATGTAATTTCGATGGAGCGCCCGAAGGGCGCGACTGAGAAATCGCAACACGGATGTTTCATCCGGGGCGGAGTATTAGGTTCCTATTGCCCAATCCGTGAAGAGATTCCTCGTCGTTTTGCCTTGCTGACGCCGGCAAAACTCCGTCGGAATGACATCGTTCTCCTACTGTTAATATTGAAAGCGAAAACCGCCCGCGGGTTTGTCGCATTGTGTG
>JALWYR010000187.1 GCA_027003085.1 Flavobacteriales bacterium | reverse complement strand
GGCAAACCGGATTCCCCGGATTCCTGCTTTCGCGGGAATGACAGGAGGCGGCCGGATTCCTGAATTCGTGGGATAACAAGGAACGGCAATACGGAGCGCCTGGATTCCCGCTTTCGCGGGAATGACAAAACAGAATTCCCGAGGAAACCGTAGGGTTCCGAGGGCCGCGATGCAAGACCAACGGCAAAGCGAAGCGGAGCCGGAAGGGCTTGCGAAGCTGCGAAGCAAGACCAAGGCCGGAGCGAAGCAAAGGCCTGCCGGCTTGCGGAGCCCGAGGGGAGACAAAGGCTGAGCCCTAGGCGAAGCGTGCAGGCTCCCCGAGCTGCGTAGCGAGACCGCCGGGGCTCGCGAAGCCGCGAAGGCAGACCGCAGGGCTGCCGGAGTGCCGGAGGGAGACAAGGCGCAGGCTTGGCATCGGCCGTTTGGCAGCCGACGGCTCCCGGAGGGCGAAGCAAGACAAGGGGCGCCGGCGCCCCGAAGGCTTGTGGAGCCGTGAAGGCGACCGAAGGGCGCCGGAACGCCCCAAAACAATAAACCCTTCCCGTTGCCGTTACTCCTTGGCAATAAATGCTTACCTTTGTTTATCGCGAAAAATGGCATCATTTTGGCTATGCTTTTAAAAATACGTGATTTTATGAAACGAAACTACCGCAGTATATTGGCCGTTTTGATACTGGCGGCCGGCATCAGTGCCTTTGCCGTACATCAACGCCGCGTGCAACAAGACCGCGAAGCCAAAGAACGTGTTACGTTGCAGGCCATGAACTATGTGCTTCAAAATTTCCATTATCACCCGCAAATACTAAACAATAAATTTTCCGAAGAAGTATTCGACGAGTTCATCAAAAGCATCGACGGCGGTAAACGCTACTTGCTTCAAGCCGACATCGACAGCTTGGCCCGCTACCGCCACGACATCGACGACGAAATTCGCACACTCCGTTTCGACTTTTTCGACCTCGCCTTCCGGCTCATTGCCAAGCGCCAAAAAGAAGCCGAAAAAATCTATCACGAATTGCTCGACGAACGTTTGGATTTTAGCCTGAACGATTCCATAACCTGGGATTACGACAAACTTTCGTGGGCGCGCAACCGAAGCGAACTTAAAAACCGCTGGCGCAAGGCCCTCAAATATTCCATCCTCACCGATATGCAACAGGAATGGGCCATGCAGGCCGACAGTTTGCCCAAAAAAGACCTGCTGAGCTTCCGCGAAAAAGGCCGTAAGAACGCCAAGAAAAATTTCGACCAACTCTTTGAAAACCTCCACGAATTGGAACGCGCCGACTACATGGCCGTTTACCTGAACACCATTGCGCGGATGTATGACCCGCATACCAACTATTTCAAACCCGCCGACCGCGAACGTTTCGATATGGATATGTCCGGTTCGTTCGAAGGCATCGGCGCCCGGCTTCAAAAGGAAGGCGCCTACACCAAAATCGTGGAACTTATTCCCGGCGGTCCCGCCTGGCGCGGCGGCAAACTCGAAGTGGGCGACATCATCCTCAAAGTGCGTCAAGAAGACGAAAAGGAACCCGTGGATGCCGTGGGCATGCGGCTCGATAAATTGGTCAAACTCATCAAAGGGCCCAAAGGCACCACCGTTTATCTGACGGTGAAAAAACTCAACGGCAATATCGAAGTTATTCCCATTGTGCGCGATAAGGTGATACTCGAAGAAACCTTTGCCAAGTCGTTGCTCATTAAGCACAACGGAAAAACCTACGGCTACATTCTCTTGCCCAAATTCTACCATAATTTCGACGACAAAAACGACCGTAATTCCGCCTCGGATATGCGCAAAGAGCTCAAAAAACTGCTCGAAAACGGCGCACAAGGCGTTATTATCGATTTACGAAACAATGGAGGCGGCTCCCTGGCCGATGTAATCGAAATTGCCGGCGACTTTATCGACCGCGGGCCCGTGGTGCAAGTGGAAAACCAAGACCACCAACGCCGAACCTACAAAGACCCCAACGGCGGCATTCTTTGGGACAAGCCGGTGGTGGTAATGGTGAACGAACTTTCGGCTTCGGCCTCCGAAATATTGGCCGCCGCTTTACAGGATTACCGCCGGGCCATTGTTATCGGAGGCGATCATACCTACGGCAAAGGCACCGTGCAGCGCTTTGTGGATCTTACGCGTATTGCGGGCGTAAAAAGTATGGGCAACCTGGGTTCGCTCAAATGGACCACCCAAAAATTCTACCGCATCACCGGTAAATCCACCCAACGCCGCGGTGTGGTGCCCGACATTAAATTGCCCGACCGTTACCGCTACCTCAAAATCAGCGAAAAAGACGAAAAACACGCCTTGCCTTATTCCACTATCCGTGCCGCCGAATTTAAGCCCTGGAACGGCTATACCAACTTGGACCAAACCATAAGCGTGCTTCAACAGGCCGTCGACACCATGCTTATTTTCAAAAATTTGGACAGCTTGGCCCGTTGGTTTGCCCGCAACAGCGAACGTAAAACCTATCCGCTAAACAAAGATGCGTTCCAGGCCCTGATGAAACGCAACAAGCAAATTGCCAACCACCTTGACAGCATCACGCGCTACGAAAACCACTTGCATTTCGAAAGTTTGCCGCAGGATACCGTGGGCCGTATGCAGGATACCGTGTTTACCAGCCAACGCAAGCGTTGGATCGAAAACCTGGGCAAAGACCCTTATGTGGAGCAAGCCCTGCGGGCTTTGGAAATGCTTAAAACCACCAAACCATGAAAAAAGCCGGATTGTTAGCGATACTGTTTTTATTGATGGCTGGTCAGTGCCGGAAACGCTCCTACGACAATCCGTATTTGCATCCGGGTAGTTTTCGTATTGCCCTGGATTTGCGCCTGCCGGCATACAGTTCGTTGCAATATCCGGGCAATGCCATCTATGTAAATCAAGGCGGTATTTTGGGTGTGTTTGTCTACAACAACGGAAACAATTACCTGGCTTTCGAGGCCGCCGACCCCAACCACAAGCCCGAAGAATGCGATGCCATGACCCTGGACGGAACCCAAGCCCGCTGCCGTTGCGATGGAAATGTTTACACGCTCACCGACGGGCATTTGGTCAGTGGAAGCGGCGATTATCCCATGCTGCCCTACAACACCTCGTTGGACGGAAATATTTTATACATTTATCATTGACAAAACAAGCCGCCCCATGGTTTTTACGCGCCAAACCCTGCACGAATACCTGCATCGCGACAGCCGCAACCGCGATATTTATCACGATTTGAGCCCTTTCAAGGTCAAGGAGATTCTTTTGGTGTCCAGTTTATACGACGCCTTTACCATTGAGCGTGAAGGTAAGTTTTCCGAAATCATGCTCTATGACTACGGAAACCTGAACCTGACTTCCGTGCCACGCATCACCGGTGCCAGCACCAAAAAGGAAACCCTCAGGCACCTGGAAAACAAAAAAATCGATATGGTGGTGGTTATGGTGGGTTTCAACCACGAGCGCTCCATTCGCATCATCAAAGCCATCAAGGAAAAATATCCCAACAAACCCGTTTACGTCCTTTTGAACAATCACGGAAAAATCAAGTTTTTCCAGCAGAACAAGCAGCAAATCGGCTACGATTGGCTCTTTGTGTGGGACGCCGACCCGCGCATCTTTTTTGCTATGATCAAACATTTGGAAGACCAGCGCAATGTGGCCAACGATGTGGCCTTGGCCAATGTGCGGATAATCCAAATTGTCGAAGATTCGCCCGTCTATTATTCGGCCTACTTGACCCACCTCTACAAGGTGATTTTCGAACAAACCAACAAAATCATCGAAGAGGTCAAAACCGACCGGCTCTATAAGGTGCTCAAACTGCGGGCACGTCCCAAAATCCTGCTGGCAGGAACCTACGAACAAGCACGCGAAATTTTCGACCGGTACAGGGACAATATTTATTTGCTCATCAGCGATGTGCAATTTCCCAAAGACGGTAAACGGGCCGAAAATGCCGGTTTCGAATTGGTGGACTATGTGCGCCGCAACAAGCCCGACCTGCCCGTAATCATGCTCTCGTCCGACAAAGAAAAACACCTGCGGGCTCAGCACGAACACATCGATTTTTTGGACAAAAACGACGAAGACCTCTACAAAAAACTAAAACGTAAGGTTATCCATAAATTGGGTTTCGGCGATTTTATTTTCCGCGATGCTTCGGGCAACGAAATTGCACGGGCGAGCAATTTGGAAGAGTTCGAAAAAATTATCAAAACCATTCCGCCCGAATCCATCTTGTATCATGCCGCCAAACACCATTTTTCCAAATGGTTGATGTCGCGCTCCGAAATTCAACTGGCTTCGTTGCTCAAAAAGAAAACATCCGACGATTTCCGCAGCCCCGAAGAAATTCGCCAATACCTGCTGGAAATGCTTAAA
>JALWYR010000186.1 GCA_027003085.1 Flavobacteriales bacterium | reverse complement strand
TTCCAGGGCCAGTTTTTCCAATTGCTTCAAATCCATTCCGCCGTTTTGGGCACGGCTCATTTGCGGCACCCACAAGAAAAGGAAAAACAAAAGCACACTTGCCATTCCGTTTTTGAGCTTCATTTTTTTTAGTCCGAACATAGCATAAAGCACAGGTAAAACAACAAGAGTTAATAGCGTGGACGTAACCAACCCGCCGATGACCACCGTGGCCAACGGGCGTTGCACTTCGGCGCCCGCTCCGGTGGAAAAAGCCATGGGGAAAAATCCGAGCGCCGCCGCCAAGGCCGTAAGCATAACGGCACGCAATCTGCTCAATGCGCCTTTTTTGATAACGGTTTCGTCCAAGACGCCTTCTTCTTCCTTCAATTCTTTAAATCGTTCCATAAGCACAATTCCATTCAAGACGGCTATACCGAACAAGGCGATAAATCCGATGCCGGCCGAAATGCTGAAAGGCATGCCGCGCAACCAAAGCAACAAAATACCGCCCACGGTGGCAAAAGGTATGGCCGTGTAGATAATCAACACGTTTTTTACGGATTTGAAAACAAAATACAGCATCAGAAAGATGAGTATCAACGCCACCGGAACGGCAATATACAGACGTTTTTTGGCCGATTGCAGGTTTTCAAACTGCCCGGCGTAGGTTACGTAATATCCGGCCGGAAGTTTGATTTTTTCATCAATCGTTTTGCGAATATCATCCACCACCGATTGTAAATCCCTGTTGCGTACATTGATGGAAACCACCGTGCGCCGGTGCGTATTATCCCTTGAAATTTGGGCGGCACCGGTGGTGTAGGTTATTTCCGCCACTTCGCTCAATGGGATTTTGTTGCCGTCCGGCGTGTCCACCAATAAATTTTTAAGATGCGTCAAATCTTTTCGCAAACTGCTGTCCAATCGCACGACCAAATCAAAACGTTTTTCGCCTTCAAAAACGTTTCCCGCCGACTTTCCGGCAAATCCCATGGCAATTATCTCATTCAAGTCGTTTATTTTCAATCCGTATTTGGAAAGTTTGTTCCGGTCGTATTTCACCAGCATTTGCGGTAGTCCCGCGGTTTTTTCCACCGAAATATCACCCACACCTTCAATATTTTCAATGGCCTTTTTTATTTGATGGGCTTTTTCGTTAAGAATTTGCATGTCTTCGCCGTAGATTTTCACCGCAATATCCGAGCGCACGCCCGAAATCAATTCGTTGAAGCGCATTTCAATGGGTTGGGTAAACTCCAATTCCATATCGGGAAAAACCGACAGGGCTTCTTTCATTTTTTCAATCAATTCTTCCTTGTCGTCAGTGGTTTCCCATTCCTTGCGCGGTTTAAGAGTCACTACCATATCCACTTGTTCCATGGACATGGGGTCGGTGGGAACTTCGGCGGCACCTATCCGGCTGACCACTTGTTTAACTTCGGGAAATTTAAGTAAGATTTTTTCCATCCGGGTGGTGATGCGCTTGACCTCCGAAAGCGAAGTTCCGGTTTTGAGCACGGGCTGGATCACCAAATCGCCTTCGTCCAGTGTGGGAACAAATTCGGCACCCAAATGCGTGAAAATATAAATGGCGCCTAGAAAAATTCCTGCGGCCAATCCCAATACCTTTTTCTTGTTTTCCATGGCCCAATCAATGGTGGGTTGATACATTTTTTTAAGGAACGACATAATGCGAACCGAGATGTTTCGCTCCGATAATTGATGCGGTTTCAAAAACAAGGCCGTCATGGCCGGCACATAGGTCAAACCCAACAGAATGGCACCGATGAGGGCAAAACCGAACGTCATGGCCATGGGACGGAACATTTTTCCTTCCACACCTTGAAGTGTTAGTATGGGAATAAAAACAATCAAAATGATAATTTGACCGAAAATGGCCGACGACATCATTTTGGATGCCGCATTGACGGAAATCCGGTCTTTCAATTCTTTTTGTTCGTTCTCCGGTAATTCTTTCAGTTTCAAATATTTTTGAACCAGCAGAAAAGCGGTGAATTCCACAATGATGATGGCTCCGTCGATGATAATCCCGAAGTCGATGGCGCCCAAGCTCATCAAATTGGCGTCAATGTCCAGGAGATACATCATGGAAAGCGTAAAAAGAAGCGATAGCGGAATCACCGATGCCACAATCAAACCCGAACGCCAATTGCCCAACAGCAGCAGGACCACAAAAATCACAATCAAACTTCCCAAAACCAAATTTTCGGTAATGGTAAAAGTGGTTTTTCCTACCAATTCGCTCCGGTCCAAAAATCCGTTGATGTATAATCCTTCGGGCAGGATTTTGGATATTTCCTGCACCCGTTGATGAACCGCTTCGATAACTTCTTTGGAGTTGGCGCCTTTGAGCATCATGATTTGTCCCATCACTTTTTCGCCTTCGCCGTTGGCCGTAATGGCACCGAAACGTGGTGCATGCCCGTAGCCCACTTCCGCAATATCTTTGATTTTTACCGGTATGCCGTTCCTGACCGTAACCACCGTATTGCGGATATCGTCCAAATCTTTCATCAATCCTTCGCCGCGGATGAAATAGGCCTTGTGATTTTTTTCGATGTATGCCCCGCCGGCATTGCTGTTGTTTTTTTCAAGGGCTTCAAATACTTCCGAAATACTTATACCCATGGATTTCAGTTTGGACGGATTGACGGCCACTTCGTATTGCTTCAAAAATCCGCCCCAGGTGTTGATTTCCACCACGCCCGGTATGCCCGACAAATACCGCTTGATAATCCAGTCCTGAATGGTGCGCAAATCCGTTGGGGAATAACGGTTTTCGTAGTCCGGTTTTACGTCCAGGATATATTGATAAATTTCTCCCAGTCCGGTGGAAATAGGCCCCATTTCGGGCGTTCCGAAGCCCTCCGGAATTTTTTCTTTGACCGCATTGAGTTTTTCGGCAATCAACTGACGCGGCAAGTAGGTGCCCATGCTTTCTTTGAAAACGATGGTTACCACCGACAATCCGAATTTGGACACCGAACGTATTTCTTCCACGCCCGGCAAGTTGGACATTTCCAGTTCGATGGGATAGGTGATAAATTGTTCGATGTCTTGCGTGGACAAATTTTTGGAAACGGTGATCACTTGCACCTGATTGTTGGTAATATCAGGCACCGCACCGATGGAAATGTGGGTTAGCGAATAAAACCCGAAACCAATCAGAATGGTAACGAAAAAGAATACGATAAATTTATTTCTTACACTGAACCGTATGATTTTTTCTAACATAGGTAAAATATTTTTGGTTGATTAATGGAAAAGCTTGATCCGATACTACGAAAGGACTTGAAAAGTTTTCCGTTTTGGCAAACGGATTCAAAAAGAGGATTTACCTACGAAAAATCAGGCGGATCGATGATGGAATCAAAGTAAGGTGAAGTAAAATTTTCCCGGTAGTAAAATATACGTTTGGAAAAAATAACCGGATGGAAATTAATGGACAAATCGGTTTTTAAAAAATACTGATCCAAATGTAAGTGGTAAATGCAATGTTTGTGTTTGTTGTTGTGTTCCTGCTGATCTTTTTTATGTTCTTCCGAGTGGTATTTTTTCAACGACCCGAAATGTTTGGAAACAAAGCTAAAAATATCATCCCCGTATTTTTCCTTGTGCAAACGGTAATCCATGGCATATTCATGGAAAAAATCCAATATATGATAATGTGCCCCGATACTTTGGGCCATAAAGACAACAATAAGTAAATATGTTAGTATCGTTTTCATTTACAAATGCAATATTATATTTTTTTACCCATATCAAACGCCAAAAAATTATAAGAAATATTGATAGGTATATTTATCAAAGCAATTATGCGGAAATAGATTGGCAAAAAATTTTTGAACCTAAGGCGTTATGCGCAAAATCAAACCTCGAAAACCACCCCCGAACAATGGTCCCGGGGCGCACCCGTTACCGAAGCCAAAACGTTGGGTTTTCCTTGGATGCGGAGCAAGCCCAGCAAAGCAAAAATCAGCGCTTCCTTGTAGTCGATCAGTTGGGGTGAGGGAATGACAATTTCGGCGTTTGTATGTGCGCGAATACGTTCCATAAGGTATTTGTTGTAGGCGCCGCCACCCGTAACCAGAACACGTCCGCCGCGAATGTGCCGGGCTATTTGCATGGCAATGTGCTCGGTAAAGGCAGCCAAGGCATCGGTAACGGACAGTTCGTTCCGGTCGATCACCGGTAAAATTTCGGTTTCCACAAATTCCCAACCCAGCGATTTGGGCCGTAAATCCCGGTAGTAGGGCAGGTCGTTGAGTGCTTCCAAGAGGCCGGGACTAATTTTGCCCGTGCGGGCTATTTGTCCGCCGGCATCGAAGGTCTTGCCCACACGGCGGGCCAAGGTGTTGAGCACAATATTGGCCGGCCCGGTGTCGAAGGCAATGCGCCTGTCTTGTTCGTCTTCATAAGAAATATTGGCAAACCCACCGATGTTCAGGCAATAGTCGTATTCGCCGAAAAGCATCCGGTCGCCTATGGGCACCAAGGGTGCGCCCTGACCGCCCAAGGCCACGTCCTGGCGGCGAAAGTCGCAAACCGTGGTTATTCCGGTGCGAGCGGTAATATGCGCTCCGCTACCGATTTGCAAGGTGTAGCCGAGTTCGGGCGCATGGAATACGGTTTGTCCGTGCGAAGCAATCAAATCGGGGCGGGCAGCGCCGGTTTCGACCAGAAAGCGATTTACCGTGTCGCCAATAAAGTAACCGTATTCGGCGTCCAAAAGGGTGAGTTCCTGTCCCGTAGCATGGAAGGCATCGCGCAGGCGTTTTTCCCATTTGGGCGAATAGCCGTAGGTGTGGGTGGCCAAAAAACGGAAATTTGCCGGATTATTGTCATCAAAATCCACCAGGGCCAAATCCATGCCGTCGAGCGAGGTGCCGCTCATGATACCCAAAACTTTCATGATGCGGAGGTTTTACGGGAATTGTTCAATAGAAAACGGGCATGCTCCAAGGCCGTGACCGAGGGTGGTTTCCCTTCAAGCATTTCGGCGATTTCATGAACGCGTTCATTTCGGTCCAAGGATTTGACTCGGGAAAGAATTTCGCCGTTTTGTTCGGTTTTGAACACTTTGAAATGCCGGTCGCCGGCCACAGCAATTTGTGGCAGGTGGGTAATAAGCACGATTTGCACATTGCGACTCATTTGGGCAAATAGCGTTGCCATTTTCCGGGCCACATCACCCGAAACTCCCGTATCGATTTCGTCGAACACCAGGGTGGGCCAACCGGCACTTTGTGCCACCAGGGTTTTGAAAGCCAGCATAAGCCGCGATATTTCACCGCCCGACGCCCGTTTGCGAATGTCGCCATAGGTTTGGCCTTTGTCGGACGAGAGCAGGAATTCGGGCCGGTCGATGCCCGTTTCGTCGGGTTGGCCGGAGGTGTTTAGGCGGATTCGTATGCGGCTGTGTTCCATGCCCAGGTCTTGCAATAGTCCGTGCACATATTTTTCGATTAGGGGAATGGCCTGGCTACGCTTTTCGTGCAATGTTTGCGCCGCTTGACGAACGGCGGCTTCAAGCTTGGTGATTTGTTTTTTCAGCAGTTGTAAACGTTCTTCCAAGCGGCCGGAATCTTCGGTTTCGGCTTCCCAGTTTTTTTTCAGCGCCAATAATTCGTCTTTGGTTTGGACACGGTGCTTGGTCATCAGCCGGAAATATTCGTCCAATTGATGGCGAAGCCGTTGCGCTTCGTCGTCATCCATCCACCGGAAATCGTCGGCCGTGCGATTCAGTTCGAGCAAAATATCGTTCATTTCGGCCATAATGCCGTCCCAACGGTTTGCTAAGTCGGTCAATGGTTCATGGTCATCGGCTATGCGGTCGAGTAAGCCGCGCGCTTCGGTAAGCCGTGGCATAATGCCGGCGGTTTCGTCGTCGAACAGTTGGCGGATTTGCGTCAAGGTTTCCAGTATGCGTTCGCGGTTTTCGTAGGATTTTAATTGCTCTTCGGCCTGTTCGATATCCAAATCCCAGTCCAAGCCGTTGAGTTCGTCCAATTGGAACTGACGGTATTCGGCGTTTTGTTGCAATATGGTAAAACGTTCGGATAGTTCGGCATATTCACGCTCCGCTTGTTTCCATTCCCGGTATTGTTGGCGGTATTGGTCCAACAATTCCTTGTTTCCGGCCACGGCATCCAATATGGAAAGCCGGAAATCTTTGCGTTGCAGCAGAAGGTTTTGGTTTTGGGAATGAATATCCACCAGCCGGGCACCCAGGCGTTCCAAGGTTTCGAGCCGCACGGGCGTGTCGTTTACAAAGGCGCGGGATTTACCCGAAGGCAGCAATTCGCGCCGGATGATGGTTTCGGGTTCGTAGTCCAAATCCTCGGCCTCGAAAAATTCTTGCAATCCGTAGGCCGAAATGTCGAAAACGCCTTCCACGGTCAGCTTGCGGGATTTGTCGCGGATAAGTGAGGTATCGGCCCGTTTGCCCAGGATGAGCGAAAGCCCGTTGAGCATAATGGATTTTCCGGCACCGGTTTCGCCCGTAATCACGTTGAGCGCCGGCGAAAAGTTCATATCCATCCGGTCGATGAGGGCCAAATTGCTGATGTGCAATTGCTTTATCATCAGGTTTTTTTCTTTTGTTTTTCGGCGGCCGGAAACAATACGTTGTTCAGGATGAGCCGGTAGCCGGGTGAGGTCGGATGAAGGCGAAGTTCGGTTTTGGGGTCGCCCACTTTGTGTTTGTAGTCTTCGGGGTCGTGCCCGCCGTAGAAGGTAAACATGCCTTTGCCTTTTTTGCCGTGGATGTATTTGGCTTCGCCGTTCCAGGGCGTAACGGCCATAATGATCACGTTGGGTTTGATGGTTTTGGGGTTAAAGGCCGTGGTTTGTCCGTAAAAACCTTTAATCAGGTCGGTATGGTTTTGGGTGAGCATGGTGGGCACGGGGTCGTATTTGGCCGAAAAACTTTTGAGTTCGAAATAATCGTGGTCTTTGGGCACGTTGCGCACCGGTGTGGTGTCGATATTCGAAAATTCATAGACCATGGGGTCGGTTTCCAGGATGAAATTTTCGAAAGCAAAGGTCCGGCTAAAATCCAGTTTATCCTGATAGCCGGGTTCCGAGGGGTCGCCGTCGAACATGGGTTCGCAAATATCGGTATTGTGAGCGGCCAGGGCGATGTCGAAGGTGTCGGTGGCCGAACACATGGCAAACATAAAGCCACCGCCTACAACAAAATCACGGATTTTTTGGGCCACAGCCAGTTTGAGTTTGGACACCTTGGCAAATCCGAGCTTATGGGCCAGGGCTTCCATTTCCCGTTTGCGTTGCACATACCAGGGGGCCGTCCGGTAGGCGGCATAAAAACGCCCGTATTGTCCGGTAAAATCTTCGTGATGCAAGTGAAGCCAATCGTATTTGACCAAATCGCCGCGCAGGACTTCTTCGTCGTATATCACGTCGTAGGGAATTTCGGCATAGGTCAGGGCCAGGGTAACGGCATCGTCCCAGGGCATTTTGTCTTTGGGTGAATATACGGCGATTTTGGGCGGTTTTTCCAGCGTAACGGCATGGGTATTACGGGCCGGGCTTTCCACATCTTCGAGGATTTGCAGAGCTTGGGCATCGGTAATTTCTTCGAAAGTGATGTCCTTTACGGTGGCTTCGTTTTTGAGCTCGTCCAACGACGGCATCAGGAATGCTCCACCGCGATAGTTGAGCAACCATTTGACTTTGACGCCTTTGGTCAGCGCGTGGTAAACAAGGCCGTAGGCCTTCAAATGCTGATGCTGGGTTTCGTCCATGGGAATAAGCAACCAGGCGGCACGTCCGGTATGGAGTGCCAGGAGGAAAACAATCCAACCCAAAATGAGTTTAGAACGGAACATCGTCATTGGGATTATTTTCGGGTGAACTTCCGTTATTGCCCGATGGGCCGAAGGCCTGGCCGGTATCGGGGAGATTGCCTTTGATGTTATCAGGCAGGTCGTGGTTGATTTTCGAATCCAATACTTGCGGCATATTGTCCTGGTAGTTAATATCCAGGAATCGCCCGTGGTTTTTAAAGAACCACAACCTGATGGAACCGGTGGCGCCGTTACGGTGTTTGGCAATAATGAGTTCCACCTGGTTGTCGGTCGGGCCTTCGGGTTCACGGTCCCACACCGTGATGTTATAGTAATCGGGTCGGTAGAGGAAAGTTACGATATCGGCATCCTGTTCAATGGCACCCGATTCGCGGAGATCGGAAAGCTGCGGCCGGCGGTGTTGTTGGTCTTTGTAGCGGTCTTCCACCTTACGCGAAAGTTGCGAAAGGGCCACGATAGGAATATCCAATTCCTTGGCCAGGGCTTTCAGGCCGCGCGAAATGGTGGAAATTTCCTGTTCGCGGTTGCCGGGTTTCAGGCGGTCCGACACGTGCATCAATTGCAGGTAGTCGATAAAAATGATTTGGATGTCTTCCTTGCTTTTGAGCCGGCGCGCTTGGGCACGCAGGTCAAAGATGGTCATGTAGGACGTGTCGTTGATGAACAGTTTGGGATGTTCGCTGATTTCCTTGATTTTGTCGTTGAGCCGTTCCAGTTCTTCTTCGGTAAAATTACCCGAGCGGAATTTGGATGCATTGATTTGGGTTTCGTTGGCCAAAATACGTTTGAGCAATTGTTCGGCCGACATTTCCAGCGAAAAGAAAGCCACGGGCATATCGTGGTCAAAGGCAATGTTACGGGCCATGTGCAGGGCAAAGGCCGTTTTACCCATCGAGGGGCGGGCGGCCAGGATAATCAGGTCGCCGCGTTGCCAGCCCGATGTGATGCGGTCCAGGTCGGCAAAGCCCGAGGGCACGCCGGGGAGTTTGGACTCTTTGGTAATTTCTTCGATTTCGTTACGCACCCGTATCAGGATGTTGTCCACCGGTTCGGCATCCTGCTTCATGGTTCCTTGCGAAACGCTATAAATGTTTTGTTCGGCCCGGTCAAGGATGTCGAAAACGTCTTTGGTTTCGTCGTAGGCATCCTTTTTCATATCGTGCGACACTTCGATCATTTTGCGCCGCATGTATTTTTCCAGCAAAATACGTGCATGATGTTCGATATGGGCCGATGAGGTAACCTTGCGGGAGAGTTCCAGTAAGTAATATTCGCCCCCGGCCTCACGCAACTTGCCCATGTGCTCCAATTGCTTGCGCACGGTGAGCAGGTCGATGGCGCCCGATTGGTCGAAAAGGTTTACGATGGCTTGAAAGATGATTTGATGTTTGGGGTCGTAAAAAATTTCGGGCCGCAGCATATCGATCACTTCGCTTACGGCGCGGCTGTCGATAAGGATGGCACCCAGCACGGCTTGTTCCACATCCACGGCTTGGGGTGGAATTTCGGGCTGTCCGGTGAACAATTGGGCCGAACGGACGGGTTTATTTTTTTGCGGGTCAGGTTTTTGGGCTTCCATCGGTTTGGGGTTTGGCGTAGAAATACAGGTCGTGGGCGTCGATTTTCAGGTTCAAATATTGTTCCAGATCCTTGCGGATGGCATCGATGCGCGGGTCGCAAAATTCGATGATGCGGTCGATGCTTCCGTCGGGGCGGAGGACGATGACATGGTCGTGCTGATTGTTGTATAAACTTTTTTCGTAAAAGGCGGCTTTGTCCGAAAATTGATGTTTACGAATCAATCCCGCTTGCAACAGGAGTTCCAAGGTGTTGTAAACGGTGGCACGGCTCATGTGCATGCCGTTTTTTTTGATGATTTTGTATATGCTGTCCACATCGAAATGGTCGTCGATCGAGTATATCGTTTCCAATATCGTAAAACGTTCGGGTGTTTTACGATGCTGATTTTCAGTGAGAAACTTGGCAAATCGCTCGCGTATGTGGAGCAAAATTTCCTTGTGGGCCATCAGTGGAATTTTAGCCTATAAAATTACTCCTTTCGCCCAAAACGGCCAAATATTTTCGGGCTGTGTCTGCGGGGTTCCGGGTTCGGTGCTACCGGATTTAGGATAGAAAAGACGGAATAGATTTTTTATGGCGTTCCGGGAGCCCTTGCGCTCCGCCTGCGGCTGCGCGCGGTCTCCCTTCACGGCTCCACAAGCCTTCGGCTTCCAAGGGCAAAACCCAAAGGCCGCGCCTTGTCTTGTTCCGCGGCTCCGGCAGCCCGTGGGTCTGCCTTCGCTCGCCGGGGAGCCCGGCCTTTATTAATCCAAACTCGCTTCCAAATACCTGAAAATCAACTTATAATTCATAATTCATAATTCATAATTAAAGAAGCCGGTCTCCCCGGACGTTGCTCGGGAACCTGCGGCTTCCGGGGGCAAACACCACGGGCCGCGCCTTGTTTCCCTGCGCTGCTTCGCAAGCCCTGCGGTCTTGCTCCGCTTGCTGCGGAGCCGCCTGCGGCGTCTCCTTGCGACCCTCGGAGCCCTGCCGCCTCACTCGGACTTTCGCCTCGTTCGGCGGCGGTCTCCTCGGAGGGCGGCGAACCCGCAGAGCGGTTTCGCCTTCAATGTTTGCAGCAGGACGTTAATCATAGACCCGGATATTCCAACCAAGGCCGGATGTTCCATTGTGGCCGCGCGATTTATCGCGCGCACCTTATTATTGCGCCAGGGATGGGAGCGGTTATGCGGTGCAGGGGCGGATGTGCTTTTGCGCCGCCGGCAGGGGCTCGCAGCGCAAGAGACCATGGCGGGGGCATTGCAAAAGCCAACGCACCCAAGCCGCATTTGAGCGGACAGCCCGGTCCCGACATCGCGCAAGCGATGTACGGGAGGCGCCCAAAAATATCAAAAAACAGCTTGCAGGGCTATGTTTCCCGTGTGTATCATCGGCTCGGCGCCGTTTTTACGCATTTGGTAGAACACTTGTAAACGGATATTCCGGTAAAGCCGGCGCATCCAACGCAGGTCGAAAATCCAGTTGTTGCCCGGGCGTAAACCCTCCAAAATCACATAGCCGGCAGGCGAAAGCGGATTGCCCTCGTATTGCACGGCGGCATAACGAACCGAAAGGCCGAAACGATCGGGCCGGGAATTGCTATGCCAATCGTAGCGCAAGCGGGCATCCCAAGCGGTCATTGGCGACGTGCCGGCATAGCGGCGGGTGTGCATCAAACGGGTTTCCCAAGTGTTTTGTTTGCTCCGCCGCCCGGCAGCCAGGCCGCCTTCGTAGCTTTGAACCGACAGGTTTTTGAGCACGTAAAATTCCGAACGGCTCGAAGTGTATCGATTACTGAAAAACACTTCCCACCAAGGGCCGTTGGCGGTCGAATAACGGGCCGTCCAGTGCTGCAACCGGTTGAAATGCAGGTTTTTGCCATTGTAGGTAAATTGCGTCAGGGCGCGCAGGTCGATCCGGTAGCGGAGCCGCAATGCTTCGGCGGGTTGCCAGCTTAGTTCCCATTGCAGGCCGTCGTTACGCTCGTCGGCGGCGGTGCCGGCTACCCAAAAAGCACCGGTATGCCCACGCAAGGCCGAACGGTCGGATTGCACCTGCAACCGGAAACGCCAACGCAGCAATGCCGGCAGGCCGGCCCACCGGCGGACCGGGTCGAAAGTTCCGTCGACATTCCATTGCTGGCGCACGGCCGGCAAATACTTGACCGATGGAAGAACCACCATAATATAGTCGGCGCGGTCGGAATAATAGGCCGGCTCGAACTCACCGTCCTGCGCAATGCCATCGCCGTTGTAGTCGTTCCACACGTATTGGCCTTGGCCTTGGGGCACCCGGCGGTAAATCACTTCGTTGCGTATTATCCTTGAACCTGCGCGGGTGGTTTGCAAGTTCCAACGCAAGGCGCGGGTGCTGTCGTTGCCCGCCCAACGGGCCGTGAGGTCCCATTGCGGATTTTGGCTTTCGGGCCGGTTGTCCAACCGGCGCAGTTGCAGGGCAAAGCGATTGTTGCGGCCTTTGAATTGCCAACGGGCTTTGACGATATGTTCGGTCCGGGTGGTGTTCCATCGCGTATGACGAATACTGTCGGCTGCGTTGTTCCGGTATGACAGGCGCAAAGTGTGCTTTCCAAGCAGCCATTGCAGGCCGGTTTCCCACTGATTGAGCCGGTAATTGAGCGAATCGGGAAGGCCGGAACGGGTGCGATTGCGCTGCTCCCGTTGCCAAAGCACAAAGGGTCGCCAGTTTCCTTTCGTATGCTGCAATGCTGTTTCCAGGCGATAAAAACCGCGCCGGCCGGCTTGTGCGCGGCCGCCCACCAGCCGGAAATGCAAATGCTGTTGCCATTGCCCGAAATTTGCATTTTGGGTCAGTCCGCCTTGGAACAAATCCGCCGAATCGGCCAAGCGTAAACGGGCCAAGCGGGTTTGCACCGAAAAGCTACTATCGGCCCAAGCTCCGGTGGCTTCGATATGGGTGAAATTTTCAGCAGGTAGTTGTTCCAGGTCCCAAATGTGCAAAAAACCGGCTTGCTGGACCGGATCGGGCGAACGGTAGCCGGCCGGAAGATTTTGCCAAATCAGGTGGGCGGATATTTTTTTTCCCGGGGGTTCGAAACCGATTTTCCCGGCCGTGGCAAGGGTGTTTGTCCGGTTTTTGCGTCCGGCAAAAAGCAAGTTGGGGTTCCGGTAGTGATACACCGATTGGAAATCCGTATTCCAATTCGTGGTTTTCCGGTGCCAGCGGAGGCCGGTATAGCGCCGGTCGGAAGGGGGGCGGATGCGCACATAGGGCACATACTCACCTTGTCCGGTTCCGGCATAAACAAACACCGGCCCTTGGGCCAAATAACGGTCCAAAAGATAATCGCCTTTTCCCGGGCCCACATAGGAAAATTGCACCGTGTAGCGTGTGGCGGCATTGTTTTGCGCAGGCGAATAAACAAAATAGAACCCACTACCCGAATTTTGGCGTTCATACAATATGCCTTCGTCTTGCGGACCGGCTTCGCGCCAACCGGGCACCCATAGCATTTCTTCGCCGGGGTTTTGACGCAACCAAGCTGTGGTGGTGCTGTCCAAAACAGTGAGTAAACTTTGATGGGGATTGTCGGTTTCGTTATACCAGAACCATTCCCAGGTATTTTTTCCTTGCTTCCATTGTGCGCGGTCGAAGGACGACCATCGCACGAACTGACGGGCGGCATATTGGAATTCCACCGTCAGCCGGTCGCCGGTGTTAATGTCAAGTTCGGGATTGAGCCGGAATTGTGCACGGGCATAATCGATTTGATAATCCTTGCCGGGCCCGGCGGTAAGGCGGCGGCCGTTCAGGAAAATCCGCTCGCTACCGTGCAAGATGTAAATTTCGTGTTCGCCCGAACTTGTTTGCAAAGCAAACGGCCCGAATTCGCCGGTGCGGAGGGTAAATTCGCTACGGGCGTAGCGGCCTTTTTGTTGGGCAACGGCCAAGCCGGTTTTGAGGGTTTTGGTTTCGTAGCCCACACCCAAACCTTTGTTATCACGCATAAAGACAAGCAATGGACTGTGGTATTGCCAGAGGGTATCGCCACCTGCGGCTTGCCAGCCGGGCCCTTGGATGCGGACATAGATCCGGTTAAGGTCTTTGAAGGTGGTGGTAACGCCTTCGTAGCCCATGGGCAGGTTGTCGTCGCGGATGTGGGCTTGTAATTGAAGGTTATCCGAAACGGCGCCGCTCAGCCGTAAATCCAGACGGCTTTGCGGGACGGCATTTTGGCGGTTGCCGGCCAAAAGTCCTTGTTCCCAGATGCCCGAAGTTTGCAGTCCGCCCAGCAAGGATTTTCCGGGTGGATTCCGGTTGTTGAATGCATTGGAGGATATGGGGTTTATTGTGAGCAAACGGTCGGTTCCATACCAGGAAGCCGGATACCGGTAATATTGGATGCGAACGGAATCGGGATGGTGGATTGTGTCTTTCCAAATGATGCGGGCCCGCACAGGATCCTTGACCAACAAACTGTCGGCGTATGGTTTCCCGTGGAGGGTGGAAATGATGATGTGGTCGGGCCAAACCGAAACACTGTCGAAAACCAAAACAGAATGCCAAGCCAAACTGGTATCACGCCTTTGCAGACTAATGATTTCCTGCGCCGGTGATGGCAAGGAAACCAATACGAAAAGCAATGCCGCAAAAATGAGCTTCCAACGCATACGGAAATAACGCTTGGGGCTTCAATTTATGTTTTTTGTGGCAAAAGAAAAACCGGCCGCTCATCAACCGGCCGGTTCCCCTAATGGTTAACCCTATGAAAACAACAATCAAGCCTCGTTGAAGCGTTTTTCCACTTCGGCCCAATTGATAACATTGAAAAAGTCATCGATATAGTTGCCGCGTTTGTTTTGATGTTTGAGATAATAGGCGTGTTCCCACACATCCATACCCAGGATGGGCGTGCCCGGACAATCAACAAATTTCATCAGCGGGTTGTCTTGGTTGGGTGTGGAGCACACATAAAGCCGGTCGCCGTCTTTCATCAGCCAGGCCCAACCGGAACCGAAACGGCCCAAACCGGCTTTTTTGAAGGCGGCCCGGAAGTCGGCAAAGGAACCGAAATGCTTGTCGATGGCTTTTTTCAATGCACCGGAAGGTTCGCCACCTCCGTTGGGCGACATGATC
>JALWYR010000185.1 GCA_027003085.1 Flavobacteriales bacterium | reverse complement strand
GCCTGGAAGGCCTTTTTGGAACGTTACAATCATCCGCAGGACGAGGTCAATATTGCCCTGGTGGGTAAATATGTTGAATTGCACGACGCCTACAAATCCATACGTGAAGCATTGGTTCATGGTGGAGTAGCAAATAAGTTGAAAGTCAATATTTTGTGGGTTAATTCTGAAAAACTTGACGCAGAAAATATTGACGAAAAATTATCCGCCGCCCACGGCATTTTGATTGCGCCCGGATTCGGAAGCCGGGGCATCGAAGGCAAGATTTTGGCACTGAAATATGCGCGCGAAAACAAAGTCCCGCTCCTGGGTATTTGTTTCGGTATGCAAATGGCGGTGATCGAATTTGCCCGCAATGTGTTGGGGCTCAAAAAAGCCAATTCCACCGAAATAGATCCCGAAACGCCCTATCCGGTCATCGACCTGTTGCCCGAACAACTGGAAAAAGAACTGATGGGCGGCACCATGCGTTTGGGTGCCTTCGACATCGATTTGAAGCCCGGAACACTTATTCGCAAGGCCTTCGGCACCGAACGTATTTCGGAACGCCACAGGCACCGTTATTTTTTCAACGAATCCTACGGCGAAATGTTCCAAAAAGCGGGCATGAAAATTTCGGCCACCGATGCGGCTTCGGGCCTGACCGAAGCCATCGAACTGGAAAACCACCCGTGGTTTGTGGCCGTGCAATTCCATCCCGAATACCAATCCACGGTGGATTATCCGCATCCCTTGTTCAAGGCATTTGTGAGGGAGGCTTACCAACGAAAAAAAACACAAAATGGCTCAAAAAAACAAAGGACGAAAACCGGCGCCTAAATCCAAAGCCGGTAAAAAAGCACAAACCCAACAACGAAAACCCAGTTTCCGGTCGCTATTGATCAATTATATCCTGCTTACGGCCGCTTTTTACTTTATGATGAAAAGCTGCGAAAAAAAGCAGTTGAACGAAAAACAAACGGCCCGGACCGAACAAACCACCACCGACAGCACCGCATCCACCCTTCAACCGGTTCCCGTCGCCGATTCGGCCACCTTGGCCAAGCTGAAAAACCAAGCCGGCGATTTTGCCTATGCCCTCACATTGCCCGAACAAGCACCCGTTACGGTGGAAAACGAAGTGATGAAAGTGGTGTTCGGCTCCAAGGGTGGGGCCATCCGCTATTTGGAACTCAAAAAATACAAAAAATACGACGGAAGCCCCTTGGTAATGGTGGACGGGCACAACCAAGTGTTCGATTTGGATTTGCCGCTCAAAACCGGAAAAAAACTTTCCACGGCTGCCTTGCATTTTATGCCCGAAGTCCGGAAATCCGACAGTTTGACTATCGTAACCATGCGCCTTCCGGCGGGTGAGGATAAATTCCTGGCCTACGAATACCGCATCCGTCCGGATGACTATATGATTGATTTCCGCATATACACGCATAATCTTTCGGGGATTTTGGCCGGAAATCCGGTCAAGCTGCATTGGGATTTGAAGGCCTATGCCCACGAAAAGGATGTGAAATACGAAAACCAATTTACGGCCCTCAAATATGCCACTGCCGACGGCAAGGTGGACGACATAAGTGCCTTGAAAAACGACAAGGAAATTATGCGTAAAAATGTGCGTTGGATGGATGGCAAGCAGTGGTATTTTTCGTCGTTTTTCATTGCCGCCAAGCCCTTGGACAGCGCACGGATGCGCCAAATCAAACTGTTTGATAAAGCCAAAGACACCTTCCACACCAAAGAATTTGTCCTGAACACCTACCTGAACCCGGCCGGTGGCGAACTCAACGAAAGCTTTCAATGGTTCCACGGGCCCAACGAATACAGGCTACTGGCTTCCTACGGCAAGGATATGGAAAAGGTCATCCGTTTGGGCTGGGGTATTTTCGGATGGATGAACAAATACGCCTTTATTCCGCTGTTCCATTTTCTGGAAAAATTCTTTTCCAACTACGGATTGATTATCATCCTGATGACCTTGATTGTGCGCTTGGTAACTTCGCCGCTCTACTACAAAACCTATGTGTCGCAGGCCAAGACCAAAATTATCAAGCCCGAAATGGACGAAATCAACAAAAAGTACAAGGACAATCCCATGAAGCGCCAAAAAGAAATTATGGCGCTGCAATCCAAGGCGGGCGTTAATCCCTTGGCCGGGTGTGTGCCTTCGCTTTTGTTTATTCCGATTTTCTACGCTTTGTTCCGCTTTTTCCCGGCCGAAATCGCCTTGCGCCAAAAGCATTTCCTGTGGATCGACGACCTTTCGTCCTACGAAACCTTTATGAAATTACCATTCAATATTCCGCTTTTGGGAAGCCACATCAGTTTGTTCGCTTTGCTGGCATCGGTGGTGATGTTCTTTTATATGAAAATGAATCAAAGCGCTCAACCGTCGTCCATGCCCACCCAGGAAGGCATGCCCGATTTGAGCAAAATGATGAAGTGGATGCTTTGGTTTTCGCCCGTGATGATGTTCTTTTTCTTCAACAATTATGCTAGCGGGCTGAGTTTGTATTATTTCGTTTCCACCTTGCTGAGTTTGATTATCGTGTATGTGATCAAGGAATTTGTGATCGACGAAGAAAAAGTGCGGGCCCAAATCGAGGAAAACAAGAAAAAGCCCAAAAAACAAAGCAAATTCCAAGAACGCTTGCAACGTATGATGGAAGAAGCCGAACGCCAACGTCAGGCCCAACAACAAAACCGGAAAAAACGATAAATTTTAATAAGTTTACCAAAATTTTTTAAGAAAAATGAGCAAGGATAAATCCAAGGAAATATTTTCGGTGCCCATACGGCATAAGAAACTGAACGAACTGGAAGCCACGGCCATCAGTGGAAACGACATCAGTTCGTCGGTGCTCTACGTTTCGGCATTGGCCATTGCTTTTGCCGGCAAATATGCGTGGATTACGTTGCTTATTGTGGTTTTTGTCTTGTATTTGTTTCGCAAAATTTATGGCGAAGTGGTGGGTGCCTTGCCCTTGAACGGGGGCGCCTACAACGCTTTGCTCAACACCACGAGCAAAAAAATGGCTTCCTGGGCGGCTACTTTTACGCTGCTTTCCTATATGGCCACCGCCGTCATTTCGGCCAACGAGGCGGTGCATTATTTGGTTACCATCTTCGAGCGGAAAATCGAGCCCGTTAATCATTATTTGAACCAACTTTTGGGCATTTCCGGCAGTCATGAAATCAATTTTGTGGTGCTGGCGGGAACCAGTTTGTTATTGGCCGCCTTTGCCGGTTTGGCCATTATGGGGATTAAGGAATCGTCCAAAGTGGCCATCGGTATTTTCATTTTCCACCTGACCACCATGCTGGTGCTTATTCTGTCGGTTACCGTTTATGTGTTCCGGCACGGGTGGGATATTTTCCTGGAAAACTGGCACACCGAACCCGAAAACGGGGTTTGGATGGCCATTTTCTTCGGTTTTGCCGCATCCATGTTGGGTATTTCGGGCTTCGAGAGTTCGGCCAACTTTGTCGAGGAACAAGAGCGGGGCGTGTTTCCCAAAACCCTGCGCAATATGTGGATTGTGGTGAGTATTCTCAATCCCACCATGGCCTTTCTGGCTTTGTCGGTTTTGCATATCAACGAAGTAAAAGAATATTACAGGGAAACCCTGCTCAGCACCATGGCCAACCTGTCGGCCGGCGAATGGCTGGCCGTCATCGTGTCGGTAGATGCTTTCCTTGTGCTTTCGGGAGCCGTGCTTACGAGCTACATCGGTGTAACCGGTTTGTTGGAACGTATGACCCTGGACCGTATTATGCCCAATTATTTCCTGAAAAAGAACAAGCGGAACGCTTCCTACCGCATCATCATCTTTTTCCTCTTGCTCAACCTTTCCATTCTTTGGCTCACCCGTGGAAACGTAAAAACCCTGGCCGGCGTTTATACCATTTCGTTCCTGTCGGTGATGTTCCTGTTCGCCTTGGGTAATATTTTGCTCAAAATCAAACGCAAACACCTTCCGGCACCCGAACGTGCGCCTTGGTTGGGCGTGTTTGTGGCCATGACCGCCGTGATGGTGGCCTTGATTGGCAATATCGTCATGCCGGCCGAAGACGGCGCCATGCCCAACTGGAAGGTTTTCATGATTTATTTTATTCCGGCCATCATTTTCATCATCATTATGCTCAACCGCACCTTGTTGCTCAAACTGACGTTGAGTTTGTTGCAAACCATTTTTGAACCCATTCGCCGCTTTTTTATCCGCATGCATCGCAACATCGAGCGGCTCATCGATGAGATTAACAGTCAGGAATTTGTGTTTTTTACCAAAGGTAAAAGCATTGCCAACCTGAACAAGGCCATGCTGTATATCCGCGACAACGAACACACCAAAAAAGTCAAAATCGTCAAGGTGTTAAAACCCGGCGAAAAGGTGCCCGAAAAACTACTGGAATACATCCAATTCCTGGACGAAGAATATCCCGAAATCAAAATCGAGTTCGTGCCTGTCGAAGGAGAATTCGGGCCCAAGCTCATTCATGAACTTTCCGAAAAATGGAAAATTCCCATCAACTTTATGTTCATCGGTTCGCCCGACGAAAAATTCCCTTACCGCCTGGAAGAATTGGGTGGCGTCCGCTTGATTATGTAGCCGGGTTTGCTACTGTTTTTTGAGGCGTTCCGAAGCCCTTCGGTCTTCTCCACGGCTCCACAAGCCGGCGGCTTCCGGGGGCCACAGCCAAAGCCGCGCCTTGTCTTGTTCCGCAGCTCAGGGCACCTGCGGCTTCCAAAGGCCGGTGCCTTGGGCCACGCCTTGTTTCCCTTCGCCCTCCGCGAGCCCTGACGGTCTCGCTCCGGTGCTACGGGAGCCGGCACGCTTCGCCTACGGCTTCGCGTTGGTCTCCCTTCGCATGCTTCGGAGCCCTCCGGTCTCCTCAGCAAAGGCGTGGAGCCGGCGCCGCTTTATTTTTTATACATGTAAATCATTGATAATCAATTCAAAATTCATAATTCATAATTAACCCGCGGCTTGTCTCCACGCCATATATTTTATTTAAAAAACTCAGTGTAATCCGTCCTAAGTTAATCTTCAACTTTCAACGCTCGGACGCCCGGACTTTCCCACACACGAATCCGTCCGGTGGAGTCGCTGTAAATCAATACGGCATCAAGTTCGGGCCGTGCTTCGATATATTGTTTGGCTTTTTCAAGTCCCGATGCCATACAAGCGGTGGCCCAGCCGTCGGCATCGGTGCAGTCGGGTGCCAAAACCGAAGCGCTGAGCAAATGACTGACGGCCGGATAACCGGTGCGCGCGTCGATGGTGTGCACATATTTCCGGCCCGTTTGCGGGTCAATTTTGAATTTGCGGTAATTGCCCGATGTGGCAATGGCACGATTGCGTAGATAAAGTTCCAATATTTCGGCATTGCTACCCGCCACAGGATAATCGATGCCTACGATCCAATCGCGGTTCTCGGCGATGTTCCGGCCGCGGGCCACCACTTCGCCGCCCAGTTCCACCAAATAGTTCCGGTAACCTTTTCCGGCGATCAAAGCGGCAATGCGGTCGATCACATAACCCTTGGCAATGGAATTGAAGTCGATAAAGATTTGCGGATATTTTTTTCGCACAATGCCCGCCGTATCGATATGCACCATATTCAGGCCCACAAAGCGCATCAACGAATCCACCACCGACGAGTCTTTTTCGATTCCGGCAATGCGTTTACCCGGCCCGAATCCCCAGGCATTGACCAAAATGCCGATGGTGGGATCGTAGCGGCCGCCTGTGGCCTTGTAGATTTTTCGTGCCCGTTCCAACACATAGCGGAAGTGTTCATCGGCGGGCAAGGTGTCGCCACGATTGATATGCGAAATCAAGGATGTGCCTTGATAGGTGGACAGGGATTGATTGAGCCGGCGAATAACATCTTGAATATCTTTGTCCGACAGGGGTTTTCCTTCGCCCTGCACGCGAATATGATAGGTGGTTCCCAAGGCATTGCCTTGGAAATACAGATTTTGCGTCCGTCGGCATTGGACCAGCACGAGCATTAATCCGGCAAGTGCAAAAACTTTTTTCAAAACCATTGTGAATTACAGGGCAAAGGTAGGAATATTCACCCACAAAAAAACGGCCACCCGCAGGCGGCCGTGAAATATTTTTCGGGATGGTTTATTTGTCCAGCCATTCGGTAAAAAAGTCCATCATTTCTTCTTTGAAATCGTAGTGGAGACGGATGTAGGTGCGCATTTCGTCGCGCAGGGGTTGTTGTTCGCGATAAAGCCGTCCGTCGAGGGGTTCGGTGATGTCGGCCTGGCGGATGTTGAGGCGTTTTTCTTTGATTTTGTGCAACAGGTCGGAAATCACCTTGCGTTCGCGTAAAATTTTATTTTGAAATCGTTCCAATTTGGCCAAAGCGTCTTTGTCCAAATCCTTGCGGGCGGCGACTTCGTCCAATTTTTCCTGGAACGAATCCATTTCGTCGCGGTGGAATTTAAGCTCACGCTTCCAGGTATCCAAGTTGAACTCCAAGTCGCTCAGGTAGTGCATTTTCTTTTCCATAGGGCGATTGATTTTATTTATTTTCAAAAATTAAAGATAAACATTTATTCGTTTCCCGCCAATTATTTTTCTCCCACTTTTACCAATTTGACTTCAAAAATCAAATCCGTATCGGGAGGGATAAGTCCGCCATTGCCTTGTTGGCCATATCCTAAATATGACGGGATAAACAGGATGGCTTCATCACCTTCACGAAGTTGCAGCACACCTTCATCCATTCCGGAAAAAACTTTACCTATACCAACTTTGAAACTAATAGGTATGCCGAATCTCTCGGACGAATCGAACATACGTCCGTCGCGGAAAAAGCCCTTGTAGTGCACATACACGATTTGCCCTTTGACGGGCTTTTTGCCTTGGGTATGTTTTTTCCAATAGATTTTCAGGCCCGAAGGGTATGTTTTGGCTTCTTTTTCCAGGGCGGCAAATTGTTCGGCCCGTTTTTGTTGTTCGGCTTGGGCTTTTTGTTTTGCGGCTTGTTTTTGCTTCATATAATCCGAAAACACTTTGACGGCGTCAAAAGCTTTGGCTTGCTTGCCCTTGCGAATAATTTCCACTTTGAGGATTTTGTCGCCCTTTTTGATTTTGTGGGCCACATCCATTCCTTGCACCACCTTGCCGAAGGCGCTGTAATGGCCGTCGAGCCAAGGCGTGTTGGTCAGCGTGATAAAAAACTGGCTTCCGTTGGTATCGGGGCCGGCATTGGCCATAGAAAGGGTTCCTTCGGTGTGTTTGAGGTCCGAAATTTCGTTTTTGAACTCATAGCCGGGACCGCCTTCGCCCGTGCCCAGCGGATCGCCGCCTTGGATAACAAAATCCTTCGGGTCGCCGTTGCCTTTGCTGATAACGCGGTGGAAAGTCAGTCCGTCGTAGAAGTGTTTTCCCTTGTATTCGGGACTAACAAAGGGGTTGGTACCTTCGGCCAAAGTTACAAAATTGGCCACCGTTACCGGTGCCTTGTCGGGATACAAGCGCACCAGGATATCGCCTTTTTCGGTTTGAATGTCGGCATAGAGCCCGTCGGCCAGATGCTTGTATTTGGCCGATTTGCAACCTGCCAAGCTCAGTAGCATAAGTCCTGTCATAAACATCAAAATCTGTTTCATTGCTTATTAATTTTTTTCGGTTCGATTTCCAGGAGTTGAACGTAGAGCCGCAGGGGTGTATTGCCCGGGATGCGGTCGCCGTCGCCCAACAGGCCGTAACCGGCATAGGAGGGCACCAGGAACACGGCTTCTTCACCGGGCCGCAGCAATTTGACCGCTTCGCGAAAACCCATAAAATATTCTTCTTTGTCCACGCGGTAAAGTTTTACGCCCAATTCTTCCGGAGTATAAATCGTGTCGCCCAAAAGATAATAAATACCGTAGCGGACGCGAACCAAATCATCCGGTTTGGGGTGGGGCAGGGTGGTGTCGGCCCGGCGCAGGTAGTAGTAACGCATGCCGGTGCCTGTGGTGAGGTAATGATGTGCTGTATCGGCCCGGACGATGGAGTCAAATATTTTTTGTTCGGCCTGGTAGCGTGCCTTGTTAAACACAATAGACCGGCTGTAATCGTGGTGGTAGGTGTGCATCACCGGAAAGCGCGGTTCGGGCTGCCGGTGGCAAGCCGCTAGCAAAACGATAGATGCCATTGATAAGAGCCACCTACGCATGGGCAATGATTTTATGGCAGTTTTCGCGAATAGCTTTTTCCAATTTTTTTACCGTATCATCTAATGATGCCGCACTGCGTCCGCCGGCGGCGTTTTTGTGCCCACCGCCGTTGAAGTATTTCCGTGCAAATTCGTTTACATCGAAATCGCCTTTGGAGCGGAACGAGAGTTTGATGCTGTCGTTATCCGGCAATTGCGTAATCAGCGTAGTAAAGGCAATGCCTTTGAGCGAAATGCCGTAATTGACAATGCCTTCGGTATCGCCCGGTCGGTAATGGAATTTTTCCAGGGTTTTGCGGTCGAGCACCATGTAGGAAGCGCCGCATTCGGGAATGATTTTCATGTGCCGCAGGGCGTGGGCCAAGAGTTGCATTTTGTCGTAGGAATAGGTGTCATAAACCTGCACGTGAATATATTCGTTGGGGGCGCCTTTGGCAATGAGTTCGGCGGCCGTGTGATGCGTTCCGGCCGATGTTTTACCGAAACGGAACGAACCCGTGTCGGTCATTATGCCCGTATAAATCAGGGTGGCGGCTTCGCGGTCGGCATATCGGTCCCAGAGCCCTGTTTGTTGCAGGAAATCGAAAATCAATTCGGCCGTGGAGGCCTTATCGGGGTCGGAAATTTGCAAATCGATACGCGGGTCGGGTTGGAGGTGATGGTCGATCAGGGCAAAGGTCTTTTTGCCAATGTATTTTTCGACAATCTTGGCCAATTGTTCGCCCGTGCGCTTGGGTGTGTTATGGTCGATAAGGATAATCATATCGGACTTTTCGAGCCATTCGGCTGCTTGCCTGGGCGTTTGTTCAAAAATCAAAACCTTGTCAATGTCCGGCATCCATTGCAAATAACCGGGAATGGCGTCGGGACTGATAACGCGGACTTTTTTTCCTGTTTTTTCCAAAATGTGCGCCAGCGCCAGGGCCGAACCCAAACAATCGCCGTCGGGATGCGTGTGCACCAGCATGGCTATTTGATGCGCCTTTTGAATTTGGTCGTAAATCTGGCGGACAATGTTTTCCAATATTCCTTATTTGTTAAGACACAAATTTACGTGATTTTTTGCAGCATTGCGCCTAGGATTTCAGATGTATTTTTTTCGTTCCCTGTCCAGTTCACGGGCAATGTCCCGTTCGCGCAGCACCTGGCGTTTGTCGTGCAGCTTGCGGCCGCGGGCCACGGCAATTTCCATTTTGGCCAATCCGCGGTTGTTGATATAAAGCCGCAGCGGAACAATGGTGATGCCTTTGGTATCCAATTGTTGGCGAAGCTTACGCAGTTGTTTTTTGTGCAGGAGCAATTTACGGTCGCGCTTGGGATTATGGTTGTAATGGGTTCCGTAGTCGTATTCTTTGATATACATATTGTGCACAAAAAGTTCGCCCCGGTCGTTGAATTTGCAAAAACTTTCGGCTATGGATGCTTTACCCATCCGGATGGCCTTGATTTCGGTGCCGGTGAGTTGAATGCCCGCTTCGTATTTTTCCAATATGTCGTAGTTGAAGCGGGCTTTTTTGTTTTGGATGTTAATCCGGTTGCTAAAAGGGCTTTGTTTTTTGGCCATCAGCGTTGGGCGTTGAGTTTTATTTTAATGCCTTCGAGCACATTGTTCACTTCACCGGCCGAAATACCCACCACGCCAGCGGTTTCTTCGGGCGTCAGGCCACCAATGGCCACCAGGTCGAGTATTTGACGGATGGTTTCGGGCAATTGGCCGTAAACACTGCCGAAAATGCTGCGATAGGTTTTGTCCAGGAAGTTCTCGGGTTTCAGACCCAAAGCCCGTGCAAAGGCATCTTGGGCTTCTTTGTCAAAGAGGAATACTTTGGGCTTGTATTCGTCCTGATGATAGGAAATATCGTCCAATTCTTCGATGAGCACGGGTTCGCCGTCGGCGTTGGCGGTGATTTTTTCTTCGAGCATTTTCAGTTCTTCGGCCAGAATTTGCGAAACGGGAATTTTTTTCTTTATCCGGTTTTCCTTTTCGATGTAGGAACGGATAATGTCTTCGGCCAATTGGAACATACGGATTTTGAGTGCCCGGGCGTCATTAATCCGGTCGAAATCTTCGTATATGCGCAAATAAACTTCGGCCAACACATCGGCCGGCGCATAGAAATTGACGGGCAACAAACCCTTGGCTTCGGCGGTTTTGAGCCGGTGGCGAATGTATCGTTCCAAACCGGGCAGGAATTGATTCAATACCTTATTGAAATCCGCCGGATTATTATCGGCTTTATGTTGTTTGAGCGTGTCGAAATGGGTGTTCATGATTTCGGATTTTTGGGGTTCAGATTCAAGGCATCAAAAGCCGTTCCCAAGCCGGCCCGACTGCCATATTAACAGGTTTACCGGTTATTCTCCATAATATAATTCAAAATCTTCCGCATCAAATGCACCCGCCGGAAGCCGTAAACGTTGTGCTTGGAGCGTGGATACAAATAGAAATCCATTTGAACGCCTTTGGCAATGGCCCTGTCGTGCAGGGCTATATTGTGCTGGGGCACCACCACATCGTCCTGATAACCGTGGATGGTTAGCAATTTGGCTTGTAGGCGGTCGATTTTGTTCAGGATGGATGTTTGTTTGAAACCTTCGGGATTTTGCTTGTAGGTGTCCATATAGCGTTCGCCATACATCACTTCATACCATTTCCAGTCGGTAACCGGCCCGCCGGCCACGCCCACCGTAAAGGTTTCGGGATATTCGGTAAGCAAGGTCAGGGTCATAAAACCGCCGAACGACCAGCCGTGCACGGCAATGCGGTTAACGTCCACATAGGGCAAGGTTTTCAGGTAGGCAATGCCGTCCATTTGGTCGCGGGCTTCCACTTGGCCCAGATGGCGATAAATAACGCTTTCGAAAGCAAAGCCACGGTTATCCGAGCCGTGTCCGTCCACCGTAAAAACAATATAACCCTGCTGGGCCAGCCAAAACATCCAAAGCCGTGCGGCGCCCAGCCAACGGTTTTGCACCAATTGCACGTGCGGGCCGCCGTAAACATACACCAGAACGGGATATTTTTTCGCAGGGTCAAAATCCGCCGGTTTGATGATGCGGCCGTAAATCCAGTCGGTAAATTCGCCGCGGATACGGAACATTTCGGGCTTGGCAATGGCGTAATCCTTCAAAGGGTCGGGTGCGGTAAACAACAAGGTTTTACGCTTGGGCTTGGCAGTGGGAACCAAACAGGTTTTGCCGGGCAAATCCACGTTGGAATGCACGTCCAGGAAATAATTTCCCGAAGGTGACAGCATCACCGAATGCCAACCGCCTTCGGGCGTAAGCACTTTTTGACGGCCGTGCCGCAATTCCACGCGGAACAGCTTATTATCGCGCGGGTCTTCGCCCGTGCCGGTGAAATAAGCGTATTTGCCGTCGGACGAAAAGCCGGCCAAGTCTTTGGCTACAAATTTGTTGTGGGTCAGTTGGCGGATCAATCGTCCGGTGGTGTCATAAAGATACAAATTCATAAACCCGTCCCGTTCGCTAAGCCATACGAATTGTTGATGTCCGGGAACAAAGTATGCCGGATGTTCGGGCTCCACCCATTTGGGATTGGTTTCTTCGAACAGCGTTATGATGAATTTTCCGCTTCGGGCATCGTATTTGTTAAACCACATATGGTTTTGGTCGCGGTTCACTTCGGCCAGGTAAATGTATTTTTCGTCGGGCCCCCAAGTCAGGTTGGTAACGTAATGATTTTTTCCCGCCTTGTCGAAAAGTTGAAGCGTAATCATTTTGCCGCTTTGCATATCGAACACGCCCACACCGGGTTCTTCGCTTCCGCGGCCGTTCATCGGGTATTTGATATTGCGTAAGCGTGCAGGCGTTTCGGTGATGTCCACCAGCGGATAATTATCCACTTGGCTTTCGTCTTTGCGGTAAAAAGCCAAATAATTCCCTTTGGGCGACCAAAAGGTTCCCTTGGTGATGCCAAACTCACTACGGGCAATGGCTTGTCCGTTCACCGTGTCGGTGCTTTGATTGCGGGTAACGGCCATTTGCGGATTTTGGAGCGTGGCCACATACAGGTTGTTTCCGATGGTGTAGGCAAGACTTTTCCGGGCGGCATTCAAATCGGTGTTTTCGGCGGATTTGGGAAAATACAAAGTATCGGATTTTCCGCCCTGCCAGGGGTAAAACACGTAAAAACTGTCGCGGCGGAAAACCATAAATTGTTTGTCGAATACTTGGATACGCGGCAAGCGCCGGGCATCGAAATCCTTGGCCGTAAAGGTTTTAATGGTTTGATTTGAAGTGTTTTTGACAAACAAGGTGTCGTTGTGCTTATACAGGAATAAATCCGTATCCTGCGCCCATTGCAGGTTTTGCAGCCGTTGCGGGTATAAACCTTTGTAGTAACCCAACACGGCATCTTCGAGTGTGAGTTGTTTTTTATTTTGGGCGTACATTAGCAAACCGGACAAAAGAAATATCCAAAGCAAATATTTTTTCATCTTCGTGTTGTTTTTTCGGAATTCCCACAAAGTTAGGAAAAACTATGCCAAATGCCCCGTGGGCCTTTTAGCGACCCTGCCTTGCCACCACGGGAATGCTAAAACGGAGTTCCACTGCACGGTGGCCTTCGTGGGCAGGGATGGCACGAAAAGTTTGTAAAACACTATCGATTTTACGACTGTTTTCAGTTGAAACTTCCGGCCTGATGCTGTCGGCGTGGAAAACACCGGAGCTATCGATGCGGACAAAAATATGTAAAGTATCATCCGGCAGGGCGGAAAAGTTTAGGGTATTGAGTTTTTGTTCCAAATCGGCGGTAAAGTTCTTTTTGAAACACCATTTGCGGACGCTGTCGGATTGGAATTTTTCGCAGCCGGGATATACGGGCCAAGAATAGGGAATGGAAGTAGATTTGGATTGACACCGGAAAAAAAGTGCAAATAATGCTATCAATATAGCAATGATTGCAAATGAATGCAATCTGTTTATTGATATGTTATTTCGTTTTAATTCCATTTTGAGCCTATTTTGAGCCTATTTTGAGCCCATTGAGCCCATTATGAGCCTATTAATTGGTAATAAATCCCTGCGCCTCGATTGCCTATTTTTTCAATCAGCCTAAATTCTTCGACAAGTTCTTTCAAATCTCTGGTTGCGGTGGCTTTTGAAACATTATTGATTTGTTGATAATCTTTATTGGAAATTTTCCGATTGGCTTTTAAAAATAATACAGCCCGAATTTGTCTCGGATTTAAACCTCTTTTTGCAAGATATGTTTCATCATAAAGGTTTTTGTAAAGCGTAACTTGAAATCCACCACCAATTAATTCAAATTGTGGTTCGGGTAATCCTGCCTGCTTGCATGCGTTAATAACTTTTAAAGTTCCCCGTCCCCAAGATTCTATCAATCCGGCTTTAAAGAAAACACCTGCAATCAATGGATTTCTGGGCAATGAAGGATGCGGACGTTTTAAGTCCTCAATGCTAAGATGTTCAAGTTCTCCTTCATTCCACACAATCAATTTATCATCATAAATACTTATTTGAATGGGAGCGATTCCACTATAATCCTTATGTGCCAAAGCGTTGATTATAACTTCGCGTAATGCTTGTTGTGGAATTTCTCCGCTTTCCCTCCTGTATATTCCTTCGTAGTCAATTTGGGAAACCAAGTATTTTGTGTATAAAACTTCAATTATTTTATCCGGCAATTCAATCAGATTTCCTTCCAAGATGTCTTGTGCAATAAGATTATCCGCCGAAAGGGAAAATCGACCTATTTTTACGAATGCATTCCGATAAAAAGAAATGGTCCTTTTTCCAAATAATAAAATGGCGGCTCGCTTATATCGGCTATTTTCGGTCAGAAACAAATTTCGTAAAATTATTTCATCCGTTTCGTTATCAAATTTTTCAAGGCGGCCACAATTGGCGGCCATTTGCGTAAATTTCCGGATACTCTTGCTATCAATGTCATTTTTTCGTGCCGACGGTTCAATAATATCATCCCAGGTTTTACCTGATTTTTTCAATAAAAATTTAAATAATGCTTGACCTTTTAATTCCTGCTTGGTGCTTCCCGAGCGGTAATAATATTTTCCTTCGTAGGAAACGGGTATGTCGCTGGGATAAACTTTTATGGCAATAACTTGCTTGCCCGATTTATCCATTAATGTAACATCACAAACAATTCCCAATCGGTTTTGAATCTTATTGGGAAGGTCTTCCAATAGTTTTTTCGCCGTATCAAGGCCTATGACTTTTCCGTCATCATCAATGCCTATATAAAGTGTTCCGCCATGGGCATTAGCAAAACCGCTAATCCATTTCAAATATTCATCCTTCCATATCCGTTTCCATTCAATATTTTGATTTTCATTCATTTGGTATATTGTAGGAAGGAATTACTCCTCACTCTCCGAAAAAATATCCATAATTTCCTTGGATACGCCCGTGGTGGAAAATCCACCGTCGTGATACAGGTTTTGCATCGTAACCTTGCGCGTCAGGTCCGAGAACAGGGCAATGGTATAGTTGGCACAAT
>JALWYR010000184.1 GCA_027003085.1 Flavobacteriales bacterium | reverse complement strand
CGCCGCATCAAGGATTTCACCTATTTCGACCGGATTTGGGAACCCAAGCGCGACACTTTGTTTAACGATGGTAAAGGCAACACATTCAGGGTCAGGGCGGGTAGCGTTTGGCGCGGTCAAAGCCGGCGGCCCGACCTGCATGCACTAGACGGAACAGTAGATTTTTCCGTGCAAAATCCGGTGTGGATACTCACGCCCGACAGTGTGCACATTATCCATGGCCGGGGGCGATTGACGTCGGGGCGTTTTCCCGAGCTTTGGTTATATGAAGGCGCGGTGATTATCGGTTACGACACGCTCCAAGGGACGAATTTGCACTACCGGCAGGGGAAAATTGTTCGCTGAGGGGTTTTATAGCGGATTTTCAACCGTAAAACGGAAAATGATTTTTAGTCCGTTACGTTCCACAAGGAATTTCCACTTATGGAGATTTCTTAGCAGGAATTTTTGGCGGATTGTTTCCAGTTTGTAGTTATAAATATTTTCGTCATTGATTTCGAGCACCACATCGCCGGGCCGGAGCCCTGCTTCCCAGGCAGGAGAATTCCGGCGAACACGTGAGATAACAATACGATCCATCAGCCGGAAAGAATACTCGTAGTATTGCACCACCTTGCTATCGCTTCCCAGGCCGTGTTCGGTGGCATCGGAATGAACAATGCGGGTTACCAAACGCTTGAACCGGATAGGAATTTTTCCATTATAAGCCAAATAAACGCCGGGAATGTTATAGGAAAACGAACGATCATAGTCGTGTGGATATTTTTTGAGGAGCAATTCCCCGCCGGGAATATTCAATATCACGTAGAACCTGCGCCAAAGTTCGTTTCCGGCAATGCCATCGAAATCCGGTTTCCGGCCCAGGTGAAACAACGAAGTGGTGTCGGGGAAAGAAACTATCGGCCGGGGGAACCGGAAACGGGTTCCCGGAATAGTCAATTCCGAGGCACGGGTCCGCAGGCCGTAGATTTCTCCGCTAAAACCTAATCCAAAATAATCGCGCAAGCTGCGCATGCCACTGTCGGGGCGTATACGGCGTCCTTGGAACAACCAAAGTGCATCGCTTGCTCCGGTGTCCATGAGCAATTTGATTTTTTGCAACGGATGCTTCGGGCTAAGCCGGATTTTCAGGTCAATATAGGGTTTGGTATCATCGATTGTCAAGGGTATTCTACGGTAGCGCCTAAATTTTTTCCGGGCAAAATAACCGGGACGGTAAAAAATCAGTTTTCGATGTTTGAAATCGATTTTAACCGGATAATCTTTGACCAAATCGGTGCCGATAAATCCATGGATTACTTCGCCCAAATTTTCCGAAAACCGAAATGCTTCGGTTACCATCAGTACATCGGAGGAATCACAAATCAGGCCGCCGATTTCCAAACGGTTGCCCGTGGCGTACAAAGCGGGAATTTTTTCCTTGTTTTTTCCCAGGCCCGATAGCCATATTTTCCGAGCATTGAACAAGTCCAACGAGTCGATTTGTTCCAGATTGATCAAAACGGTGTGCTTCACACCCGTGTCGAAAACCAATTGTAACGGAACGTCATTAATTTTTACTTTGACAAGTATCAGGTTATTAACCATCCGAAAAGGGATACGAACCAGGCGCTTGGTGCTGTCTGAAAAATAAAAATGATTTTGAGCACGCAACGGAATATTTCCGCCGGTCAAAAGAATAAGCATCCAAATCAAAAACTGTCGTCTCATCATCATTTTGAAAAATACAAGCATTAACACACACGGGCAACAGAAATTTTATTGCCGGGGCTAATACCTGAGTCAGGAAAATTTATAGATAGCCGGAGTTATTCGTCGCCTTCGGGTTTGGCTTGCTTGTTGATGTTGAAGGGGACATACAACGGACAAAAGTCCAAAAACGAAGTTATGGCGGCAATCAAGGCGATGACCAAAACCACGATTTGTGCGGTATGATTCACAATAACATCAAACCAAACCAATAGCAACAAAACAAAGGCAATAATCAGCCGTATGATTTTGTCCGTATAACCGATATTTTTTTTCATGGTTGTGGATTTTTAAGTAAAAATACAAAAAATAACCGGCAAACGGAACGTATTGGTTGCGCTATTTTCAAAATTACTGGCTTTCGAGCAATTCTTTGACCTTGTCGTCGAGGGATTTCCCGTAGAGGTTCTTGGCCCGGATTTTCCCGGTGCGGTCCAGAATCAAAGTCTGAGGAATGTAGCTAATATTGTAGGTCTTGGCGATGGGTTCCTGCCAACCTTTGAGGTGCGAAACATGATACCAATTCAGTCCGTCCTTTTGGATGGCTTGCACCCAACGGTCCTTGCTTTTGTCGAGCGAAACGCTGATGATATTCAGCCCTTGGTCGTGATATTTTTGATACAATTTGACCAAATGCGGATTATTTTTCCGGCAAGGCACACACCAGGACGCCCAGAAGTCGATAATGGTAACCTTGCCCATGGCTTGGGTTAAGCTAAGCGTTTGGCCTTGGGGCGTGATGCCGGTAAAATTGGGTGCTTGGGTGCCCACTTGGCCCACGGTAACGGTATTGAGCCGGCGGGTCAGCAATTTGCCTGCATTGGAACGTTTGGCCGCTTCGGGGTAGCGGGCGTAGGCGTCGATGATGCGTTTGAAATCGATATCCTTATTTCGTTGATAGGTCAATCCCGTTAGCACAATGATGCCCGCCTGGTTCAGGTTGCGTTCGCCGAAAACATACTGGGCTTGTAACATGCTGTCGGCAATGCGGAAAAAGGCTTCACGGGCTTTGGCTTTAACTTCCGGGTCTTGGCTTCGTAGTTGCGGAAACAAATCGCGCTGCGCTTTGGACAAAGCACGCATGTGCCGGCGGAATGCCGTCAGGGAATCGTTGGCAGCGCCACCGGTTACCTTGCTGTCGGTAAATTTGACAGAATCCAGGACCACATTTACATCGTTTGCGCCCAGAATAAGCGGCAAGCGTTCGCCGCCTTTTTCCAGGAAAAACACATCGGGCCGGTGGGCTTCGTAAACATAGGTGTCGTTTTCCAAGGTGTCCACGGCAATCACCTGGCCGTCTTTGTTCAGCCGGCTAAGCACCAAACCCTTGGCCTTTTCGGAAGGGGCAACTTGAACCCTGAATTTTTGCACTTTGGGTGCCGAAGAACAAGCTTGCAATAATAGCATTACCAACACCGGGAACCCAAAAACAAAGCGGAAGGGCAAACGCATAGCTGAGTTTTTTAGGAAATGACTTATTTTTTGCTGGCCTCGTCGATCAGTTCCTTGATTTTGGCTTCCAATTTATCGCGGCGCAAATTTTTGGCGCGAATAACCCCATTGGCATCCAAAATCAAGGTGGCGGGAATCGACTGAATGCCGTATTTGCGGGCAACGGGATCTTGCCAGAATTGCAGGTTGGAAACATGATACCAATCCAAGCCGTCGTCTTTGATGGCTTTGAGCCATTTGTCCTTGGCACCCGGTCGGTCGAGCGAAACACCCAGGATGTTTAACCCCTTGGGATGATATTTTTTGTATATCTCCACCACATAGGGATTTTCGCGGCGGCACGGCCGGCACCACGAAGCCCAGAAATCGATGACCAGCACTTTGGATTTTTTCAAAATATCCGACATGCGAATGGGTTTGCCGTTGGGGTCGGGGGCTTCGAAATCGGGCGCCTTTTGACCGATGGCCGTGGTCAGGTCGCGTTGGATTTTGGTCAGGGCATCTTGGGCATAGGATGATTTTTGCACTTCGGGAGCCAATTGGTCATAGATATCTTTGGCCCGTTTGGGGTCGTATTCCTGTTCGTAGGTAATCATTTGCAAAATAATGGCCCCCGTGAGGTTATCCTTGTTTTCCAAGGCCAGTTTAAACAGGTCGTCAACGCGCTTTTTTTGTTGTTCGGCATATTCGTTTTGGATTTGTTTTACCGCATTTTGGTCGTTTTTTTGGATGGCTTCGCGGTAGCGGTTTTCCAAATCCTTGGATGCTTGGGAATATTCATTCAGCTTTTTTAAAAATCCCGCAAAGGCCATGGCGCTTTTATCGCCTTTTTCCACTTCCGAATCACGGATATTTTGCGGGTTCAAGCTTATTTCCAATGTTTGTCCCGGGCTCACCAACACGGGCAGCGATTGGGGGCTGCCTTGAATATTCAAATACAGAATTTCGGGTTTGTCAATATCGAATCCCAACACAAAACGATCGCCCGTGAGCGAATCTTTATCCACCACCACGGGCTGACGGCCTTGCATACGCTGCACCTGAACCACTTTTCCTTTGCCCTGGGGAAGTGTTCCGCTTATGTGGGTATTGCCGGGTTTGTCTTTGGGTTTGTTGTTACAAGATGCTACAAATACGCCCAAAAGGGCTACAAACAAAAATAAACGAAAATGTTTCATGGATAAATTTGATTTTTTCGGGATTCGGCACAAAGGTAAAAAAATTCGGCTAATTGCCCGGACGGCCGGCAAACGGCACAATGCGGAAGAATACAGGTAAGCGAAATTTGGAATACGCCCCAAATTACGCCCCCTCCCGTTTCCCGAAATCGCGGATAATTTTCCCGCTCCGGGTCCGGTGAAACTGCGGAACGAAAACAATGTCCTTGGGTCTGTCGTAGGGATGCAAACCTACCCGTTCAACGGCTTGCCGGATATTTTCTTCCAACTGTTCGCTACGTTGGCCTTCGACCACCAACACAACCTTTTGGCCGAGTTTTTCGTCGGAATGCCCGGCAAGGTAAAACGGCCGGTGAATATGAGGCGCCAACAATTTTTCCACTTGTTCGGGAATAACCTTGTGTCCGCCCGAATTGATCACATTATCCGCCCTGCCGAGCCAACGGAAGCGGGTGGGCGAAATCCATTCCACCAAGTCCCGGGTATGCAAGGGCGCCTTCGAAGTAAGCGGGTCATGGACAATCAAACGCCCGTTTTCGTCGCTTTGAAAACGAACGCCGGGCAATGCGTGGTATACATCCAAATCACGGGCATCGATCATTTTCGCCGCCGCAGGATTGAGCGCACGCACGGCCACATGCGTCAGGGTTTCGGTCATGCCGTAGGTGAGAAACAGGCGCGTTCCGGTTTGTTTTACCGCCTTGACAAATTCATCCCCCACGGGTGCGCCGCCCAAAATCAAGGTTCCGAACCGTTCGATTTGTTCCCTGTTGGCATAGGCTTGATAGGGCACCATGGCGCCGAAATCATAATTTTTTTGTGGAAATTCAATCGTTTTTCGTGCCGGCACCACATCCAAATGCCAGCCACCGGTCAGGGCGCGAACCCACATCATTTTTCCGGCAATATAACCGGATGAAAGCACGAGCAAAACCTTTGAAGCGGGCGGCAAACCGAAAAAGTCGATGCTTCGCCGGGCCACAGCCACGGCCGTTTGCTTGGCAAACCGGTAGGTTTTGGGCTTTCCGGTGCTGCCCGAAGTTTGCACTTCGAATACGAGCGAATCGTCGAACCATTGATGCAAAAAAGCCGTGTGATCGTCCGAAAGCTGTTTTCCGGCGTATTGCAAAAGCTCGGTTACCGACGAAAAATGTTGGCCGTTTAGGCGGAATTCCGCATGAAAAGCCGGTGGTTTCATAGGAAAGGATATTTCCACGAACGCAAAGGGTCGTAAAACAAAGCGTCTCCTTTAACTTCCAAAGGCGAAGGAATATTGTTGGTAAACAAACGGCCGGTGCCCAATCCTTGTGGAATGCTTACGCCGTGTTTAAAGGTGTATTGCGCAATGGCATTGAGCCCGATATTGCTTTCCAAGGCCGACGTAATCCACCATCCTATGTTCAATGCTTCGGCCGCTTCGATCCAAGCATCGGTGCCGGTAAACCCGCCGTGCAGCGAGGGTTTCAGGATAATGTATTGCGGACGAATCAGTTCCAGGAATTTGCGGCGGTCGAAGTCCAAGGCTTTGCCTATCAGTTCTTCGTCCAGGGCAATGGGCACGGGCGTGCTTTCACACAGCCGGGCCATTTCTTCCCATTGCCCTGCTGCAATGGGTTGTTCGATGGAATGAACGTTCAGTTCGGCCAATTGTTCCAAGCGTTCCATGGCTTGTGCGGGCGAAAAGGCGCCGTTGGCATCGGTGCGGAGTTCGATATCCGGGCCGAATTCTTTGCGAATCCACGACAGCAATTCCAGTTCCGTGTCCCAATCCAAGGCACCGATTTTGATTTTGATCACGCGGAAGCCCGCTTGTATTTTTTCCGCCACCTGGCTACGCATAAAATCCGGCGGGCCCATCCATATCAGCCCGTTGATGGGGATGCCGTGTTCGCCACGCGTAAAGGCCGAAGGAAACAAAAGCGCGGGATGCTGTGCGTGTAACGAAAGCAAGGCCTGTTCCAAGCCGAAAACGATGGACGACACATGCCCGAACTCGTCAAGCAAATTTTCCAAGGGCAAAAATGCGTAGCGCTTCAATTTTTCCAGTAGCGCAGGAAATTCCGGCCTGTCTTCGGCACTGAGGCCGCGAAACATGGCTATTTCGCCTATGCCGCGGCGTCCGTTTTCGTGGAGCACCAAAAACCAGGTATCTTTTTCATGTAAAACTCCGCGCGAAGTGCCGGCCGGCCGCTTAAACTTCAAGCGGTAGGGAATGATTTGTGCCGTCCTGTCCGATGCGGAAGTCATGAATTCAGTTTTTCGGGCCGTCTTTGAGTTGGAGTTTTTCTTCCATATAATCGGCCAGGTCCAGGATGGTGTCGGCCATGCGGTCGTCGTTGGTGGCACGGCGGTAGGTTTCGGCCAGGGTTTTGATGGTTTGCCATGTAAAAAATTGCATTTCGAACAGCTTCATTTCCTTGGTCCAAAGGTCGAGCCGCAAGGTTTCCTTGGTTTGGTCGTTCCACACCGAAAGAAAAAAGGCCTCGGCCGGCTGGTCCGAAACGCCGGCGTCAGTGGCCGACCACCGGATTTTTTCGGGAATACGGTTTTCGTCCAGTTCCACTTCGATGATGACTTTGCTTTTGTGATGTGCCATAGGTCTATTCGGGTTTGTATTTGGATTGTCGAAAAATTTCGTCAGCGGATTTGCGGGGCAATTCCTGCACGGGCGTCCGGGTGCGACGCATATAGGCCTGCACAATGCGGTAACCCAGATAACGGCCTATCATACCGGGCGATTGGTTGTCGATGCCGGCATAAAATTTGGAAAACGGACTCAAATCCAAAAAGCGGGCATCCAGTTTGGGGTCGGTGGAATAGAGCAGTTTGTTGTCCAGAAAATAGAGCCACACATTGGCTTCGTTTTCCTTGGCCCATTTCATTTTTGGTGCCGAATAGCCCAGCAGAATCGAGTCAGGTACCTGTGGCACGAACGCCCGGGTCAGGTATAGAATTTTGCCGTAGTAAATCATTTTGTTCAGCAAGCTGTGTGTTTGCGGATAGGGCACTTTTTGCTCCGCCACCGAGGCTGCGGTAAACACGGCCAAATGACGGGGCGTCATGGTTTGGGCAATATAGAGGGGCACCCCGGCATACACCGGATTGTCGCGGCCCAAAAAATTGTCGATAAACAAAAAATGCAAAGTGTCGGCCATCAGCGAGCGCTTGGTGTAGTCCCAATCCGAAAACAGGGTAACAGTGCGTGGCGTGCGGAAGCCGGGATAATAATATTTGACGTGCTTAAAAACGCCGGTGAGTTCTTGTTCGATAAATCGATTGTCGGGATAAACCGAATCCACCTGTTGTTTGAGCCGGAGCAGCAACGAATCCTGCATTTTGGCCGCCCAAACCGAATCGGGCACACCGGGCGCAAACAGCAACGGATAGGCCTTTTTCAGGGCGGGCAATTCGGTGGGCGAAGCGCCGTAAAATTTCCGGTCGAAGCGGTCGATATGCACTTTGACCGGAATGTTCGACACATCCACATCCAGCGGGTCGTGCCGCCGGCATTGCAGCAGCAGGATGGCAAGAAGCGGAAGGGTCCAACGCATTTTCACGTTTATCAGGTTTTGCATGCAAAGATAGGGGATTTAGGCCAACGGGGATTTTCCGAGCGCCTGGCCGCACACGTTCACGTATGCCGCCGGCCTTCGCCTTCGGCTTGTCCGGCAGCACGTTCACGGCGTTGCAGCAAGTGTAAAATACCGGAAAAGTTGCAGTTATTTTTGTCGAGAACAAAGCCGGCTATCCGAAGGCATAGCCGTAGCTATGGCAAGGATGGTCAATGCCGTTATCGGCAAAAAGAACAAAACTTGGTGTGAGTATTTTATGCTTGAAGCGACGCCACCATCCGCCCCTTCGCCGCATAACCGCTCCCATCCCTGGCGCAATAATTTAACATGGTGTGTGTGACAAATCGCACGGCTAATAATTTTTGCGAGGCAAACATTATCTCAAAACGACAGTGTTGTGTAAATATGCCGCGAACCCGGTAGTTTCAATACATTTTATCACCGCGTTGGAAACAATCTAATCCATGCCCGAAATTTGGCGGTTCCATAAAAAAAGGACGCACTTTGCAGCGCGTCCTTTTGCAGGTTTTGCCGTCCGGCAAATTATTGGTTTTCGTGGGTGTTTTCGGCTTCTTGCTTTTCGGCCTGCTTGTTGCGGAACACAATGCGGCCGTTGTCCACATCGATCACAATGGTGCTGTCGGAATGCACCTCGCCGGCCAGGAGTTTTTTGGACAATTCGTTGAGAATGTCGCGCTGGATGACGCGTTTGACCGGACGTGCGCCGTATTCGGGGTCGAAGCCCTTCTTGGCCAAGTAATCCACCACGCGGTCGGTGTATTCCACGCGGATATTTTGTCCGGCCAGGATGCGGGCCACGTTGTTGAGTTGGATTTTGACGATTTTGCGCACGTCATCCTCGGTGAGCGGTTCGAACATCACGATTTCGTCGATTCGGTTAAGAAATTCAGGCCGCACACGTTTTTTGAGCTCGGCCAGCACGGCTTGCTTGGCTTTTTCGGCTGCTTTGCGACGTTCTTCGGGTGTTTTGGCGTTTTCAAAGGCCTCTTGGATTTTGTCGGCGCCCATATTGGACGTCATAATGATGATGGTGTTTTTGAAGTCGGCGGTGCGGCCTTTGTTGTCGGTCAGGCGGCCTTCGTCCAGCATTTGAAGCAAGATGTTGAAGGTGTCGGGGTGGGCTTTTTCGATTTCGTCCAGCAGGATGACCGAATAGGGTTTGCGGCGGACGGCTTCGGTAAGTTGGCCGCCTTCTTCGTAGCCCACGTATCCCGGAGGCGCGCCTACCAAACGGCTAACGGCGTGTTTTTCCTGGTATTCGCTCATGTCGATGCGCGTAAGCGCCTTTTCGTCGTTGAACAGGTATTCGGCAAGTGCTTTGGCCAATTCGGTTTTACCCACGCCCGTGGTTCCCAGAAACAGGAACGAACCGATGGGCTTTTTGGGGTCTTTCAGTCCGGCACGCGAACGGCGGACGGCGTCGGCCACGGCCTTGATGGCTTCGTCTTGACCAACCACGCGTTTGTGTAGTTCTTCTTCCAAATGAAGTAGTTTTTCACGTTCGCTTTGGAGCATTTTTTGCACCGGAATACCCGTCCATTTGGCCACCACTTCGGCCACATCTTCGGCGGTTACTTCTTCCTTGATGAGCGAGCTGTCCTTTTGTTTTTCCTGCAATTCTTTTTGGGCTTGTTCCAATTGGTTTTCGAGTTCTTTTATTTTGCCGTAGCGCAGTTCGGCCACCTTGCCGTAGTCGCCATCGCGTTCGGCTTGCTCGGCTTGGAATTTGGCATCTTCGATTTGTTTTTTGATGTCCTGGATTTTGTCCACCAAATCTTTTTCTTCGCGCCACTTGGCGTAGATTTGGTTACGTTTTTCTTTGAGCTCGCTCAACTCTTTTTCCAGCTCTTGGATTTTTTGGGTATCGCCTTCGCGTCGGATGGCGGCCAGTTCGATTTCCAGTTGCATAATTTGGCGGTCGAGTTTATCCAGCTCTTCGGGTTTGGAATTGATTTCCATGCGCAGTTTGGATGCCGCTTCGTCCATCAGGTCGATGGCCTTGTCGGGCAGGAAGCGGTCGGAAATGTAGCGCGACGACAGTTCCACAGCGCTAATCACTGCATCGTCTTTGATGCGCACTTTGTGGTGTTGTTCGTATTTGTCCTTGATACCGCGCAGGATGGAAATGGCCGATTCCTGGTCGGGTTCGTCCACCATCACTTTTTGGAAGCGGCGTTCCAGGGCTTTGTCTTTTTCGAAATGTTTTTGGAACTCGTCCAAAGTGGTGGCACCAATGGTGCGCAGTTCGCCGCGGGCCAAAGCCGGTTTCAGGATGTTGGCCGCATCCATAGCGCCCTGACCGCCGCCTGCACCCACCAGGGTATGGATTTCGTCGATAAACAGGATGATATCGCCTTCGGATTTTTTGACTTCGTTGACCACCGATTTGAGGCGTTCTTCGAACTCGCCTTTGTATTTGGCGCCGGCCAAAAGGGCACCCATATCCAAGGCGTAGATTTGTTTGTCTTTGAGGTTTTCGGGCACATCACCTTTGGCAATGCGGTGGGCCAGCCCTTCCACAATGGCCGTTTTCCCTGTTCCGGGTTCACCCACCAGGATAGGATTGTTCTTGGTGCGGCGCGAAAGGATTTGCAGCACGCGGCGAATTTCTTCATCGCGTCCGATCACGGGATCCAACTTGCCTTCGCGGGCCAATTTGGTCAGGTTGATAGCGTATTTTTCCAGTGCTTTGTAAGTGTCTTCCTGACTTTGGGAAGTAACGCGCGCGCCTTTGCGCAGGTCTTCGATGGCTTTGGTCAATCCGTCGCGGGTAACGCCCATTTCCTTCATCACGCGCGAAACGGCGTCGCCACTGTTGAATATGGCCAACAGCAGGTGTTCCACCGACACGTATTCGTCCTTCATTTTTTCGGCCAGGTTCAAGGCGTCGTTGAGCGTTTTGCTTGTGGTGCGCGAAAGCGTGATGTCGGCACCCGACACCTTGGGCAGGGATTGAAGGATTTGTTCGACGCGTTGGCGGAACATATTGGGATCCACGCCCACTTTACGAAGCAAGTGGGGTGTAACGTTTTCATCCGTTTCCAGAATGGCCTTCATCAGATGGGCATTCTCGATTTGCGGATGCTGCATCCCCTGGGCGATTTGCATCGCCTTTTGGATGGCTTCTTGTGATTTTATGGTGAATTTATCAAAGTTCATACTCGGTATATTTTAAGGTTCATTTCCGAAGCATCAAAAAACGTTCCCATTGCTGATTTGTGCCATTCCGTCCTGAATTGGATACCGTTTGACCCGAATCGGCCAAAATGACTTGAAAAAATCGGATTTTTTGGCATTATTTACGCATAAATGTTCAAAAGGACGTTTGTTTAACTTTTGTCGCTCCGGCGCCCTACGGTCGCCTACGCGGCTTCGCAAGCCCTCCGGCTCCGCTTTGCTTTGCCGTTGGTCTTGCTCCGCGGCCTCGGAACCCTTCGGTTTCCTCGGCGGCTCCGGGAGCCACCTTCGGCGTCTCCCTTCGCTCGCCGGCGAGCCCGGCCCATATCTTTTCAAACAACGACCGGTTAACCCGAGCTCAACTCAAAACTAAAAACGCATAACTTAAAACTAACCGGGCCGGTCTCCCCGGACGTTGCTCGGCAGCCCTGCGGTCTGCCTGCGCAGGCGGCGGAGCCCCTTCGGGTCTCCTTGCCGGCTCCGGGAGCCCGCGGCTTTCCAAGCCCAAGGCCAAGGCCGCACCTTGTTTCACTTCGCAATGACGGGGAACTGCTCCACATATATTATATTAAGCATAAACCCTTTGCATACAATGATATCCTTTAAAAGCTCAACTCACAAATTTTAACGCTAAAAGATTGATTTACAGCAAACTATGACTTTTAAACGGGAATTCATTTTGTTCCAAAAGGACACCTACAAAGGTTTGTCCTCATTGTAAAATTCATACTTTTTATTCCACAGCAAAAATTCTTTTTAAAATTTCCTTTCTTGTAATCTATTTCCAACAGGATTAGAATTTTATATCTTATTAAAAAAGAATTTTATCATTTCGAGGAATCACCTGCATAAAAAAGGACTGCCCGTAAAGGCAGCCCTACATAACCCCACTGCTATGAGAAAAACCACTTGCTCCCCAATTCTCTTATCAATGAGGTATTTCAATGTTTACTCATTCTACCCTCAATGCTTTTCCACCTTGAACACACGCATCCTTTGCGCCGAACGATCGATTACCAAAAGCAAGTACGTACCTTTCGACAAGGATGATATGTTCAACGAAACCATTTCGCCCCTACCCTGCTTGTTCATCACTTCTTTGCCCGAAATATCCACCAGTCGAACTTCAAAATCCATCGTTTCGGGCAAACGGACATACAAGTGATGCTCCACCGGGTTAGGATAAATCAGTACGTCTTGTAAAACCTCATAATCCTCCACGTCCAAAGCGGCAATATCGGGCCCCACAAAACTTTCCGACAATAATATTCCGCCCGATGTATATTCCCGGACGGCCAATTCACCTACGGTGAAAACCATTCCCAAACCGCCACTCGACGTGGCCGAACCGCCTTGCGACGAAATACTCCACTTATGAATGGCCAATTGGGCCGCTAACGATTGAACGAACAATGCCAAAACGATGAGTAAAACAATTTTTTTCATGGCTATTATTTTTTCGGTTTTTTCAAAGTTTTTAATGGGAAACATGTGTTTGAACGGATTTCAGTTGTTCATAGGTTTGTATCATTTCTTGTAGTTCGTCTTGTAACCTGCGGTTACGCTCTTCCAAACGTTCAATGATTTTTTTGTCATTTTCCAACTGCCTGTCCAGTTCGGCCAATTTTTGATTCTGACCGGCTATAATTTCCTGCTGTTCCTGCATGGCCTTGACAAGCGGAACCACAAACTCGGCATAGGCAATGCTGTACATACCCAAAGCATCACCGGCTTGGCGAACACCACTAAACTCATATCCGGCTTCGCGGGCGGCTTGTGCTACTTCCTGGGCCACAAATCCGGTGATTTTCATTTTTTCAATATCGTACCGGCTCGGCCAATCTTCCACAGGTTTTTTGTGCTGAATTGTAACCAAAGCATCGTTTAGCCGGTGAATATCCCAATGGTAGCTCACCGGTCGCAAGCGCATGATAAAATCCAATCCCTTTACATCATTTTTTACCTGCGTTTTGAAACGTTGATCGCTATACGTGCTCCAAGCATAATTGCCGCCAATCCAAGTCATGGATGTATTCCCTATTTCAAACCTGTCCGAAACATTGCTCATGGCACCCGACCAATAACCCATACACAAGGTATTGCTCAGGTTGTTTACCGTGAAATAGGCATCATCTCCAAGAGCAACATTGCCGATTCCCGTGGTATTACTGTACAATGCATAATCACCCACCCCCACATTTTTGGTGCCGGTTGTATTGCTATACATTGCCTGATTGCCAACGGCTACATTTTCGGAACCCGTGGTGTTGGAATACAGGGCTTCTTTTCCTACGGCCACATTGTAGGAACCTGATGTATTGTTGTACAATGACAAATTTCCCACTGCCACATTATCATGGCCAATCGTGTTGTTATATGCGGCACTGCTGCCAATGGCCGTATTATTGTAACCGGTGGAATTGTTTTTAAGCGCATTCTGACCAATCGCTGTATTGTAGGACGCCTGATGCGGTTGGGTGGCTCCGTTGCCGTTGTTTCGCAACGCATTGTTACCTATGGCCACCGACTTACTTCCTAAGCCGTTCTGCATCAAGGCTTTTTTGCCAATGGCCACGTTGGAACTTCCGGTAGTGTTATTGGCAAGCGCCTGGTAGCCCATGGCACTGTTTTTACTTCCGCTTGTGTTGTTTTCCAAGCTGTAAGCCCCCAAAGCCGTATTGTAGTTTCCGGTGGTGTTTTGCTTCAAAGCCTGCACACCGGCAGCCGTATTTTCTTTTCCGGTTTGGTTGGAAGCCAAAGATTGGAATCCTGCGGCGGTATTTTTGAAGGCCGTGGTATTGTCGCGCAATGCTTCGGAGCCCAAGGCCGTATTTTCAATTCCCGTAGTATTGGAACCCAATGCCCGGTAACCCATGGCCGTGTTATAATTTCCCGAACTATTGGCTTGAAGCGCCCGGCTCCCGATGGCTGTGTTATAATCACCGGAACTATTGGCCTGCAAGGCACCATAGCCGTAGGCGGTATTGTCGTTTCCGTCGTCATTGGCCGCCAAAGCACCGAATCCGGTGGCCGTGTTACGATTGCCGGAAACATTGGCACGCAAAGCCCATGCACCAATGGCTGTGTTTTGCGAACCGGTGGTATTGTTTCGCAAGGCATGATAACCCACGGCGGTATTATTTTCACCTTCGCCCGCACCGGCTCCGTTTCCGTTATTCATCAAGGCTTGATAGCCCACGGCAACTATATTATTCTCACCTGTTTGATTTTTAAGCGCTTGACCACCCACGGCCACATTTTCGCTTTCGTTCGTATTGGCAAATAACGATTGATAACCCACTGCCGTATTTGACATTCCGGTGGTGTTGTTTTGCATACTTTGCTGCCCCACGCCCACATTCAGGCGTTGTCCTGTTTCGTTTTCACCGGCATGACTCCCCAAATAAACCGAACTATTGCCTGTGCCTGCACTGGCATCTTCCAAATCATTTAACGACGAAGGAATATCCATAGCGGTTTGGTCGGCAAATTTGGCATAGGGCACATATTTCAAATCAAAAGTTTGTACGAATTCAAATCCACTACCTTTGTCGATTTCCACCGTTACACTCTTACCCACCGACCAATCCAAATTGGAAAAATCTCCATAAAGCGGATTGCCTTCGCCTATGGCCACATGAATAACAC
>JALWYR010000183.1 GCA_027003085.1 Flavobacteriales bacterium | reverse complement strand
CCGCCGGCTCCGGAAACCTGCGGCTTTCGGGGGCCGAGACCAAGGCCACGCCTTGTTTCCCTTCGCAGCTTCGCAAGCCGTCAGGCCTTCGCTGCGCTCCGGCCTTGGTCTTGCTCCGCGGCCTCGGAACCCTCCGGTTTCCTCGGCGGCTCCGGGAGCCACCTTCGGCGTCTCCCTTCGCATGCTTCGGAGCCACCTGCGGTGTCTCCTCAGGCATTCTTTTTGTCATTCCCCCGAAAGCAGGAATCCGTTGCTCCATCGCGTTGGCCTCACCTGTCATTCCCGCGAAGGCGGGAATCCAGGGGCTCCGGTGTGTATTCCTTTGTCATACCCACAATGCGGTTTCGACTTCAATGTTTACAATAGGAGAGAGGTGTCATTCCGACAAAGTTTTGCCGGGCGTCAGCGAGGTAAAACGCCGAGGAATCTCTTTACGGATTGGACAATAGGAACCTAATATTCCGCCTTGGATAAAACATCCGTGTAGAGATTTCTCAGTCGCGCCCTTCGGGCGCTCCATCGAAATGACACGCTGCTTCAATATTTACAGTAGGAGAACATCGATTAACGATCGGTGATTTCAGATTTCAGAATTTTTTTAAATCGCCAATCGCCGTTCGAATGATCGGTGTTCGATATTCGAGGGCGGCCTGCCGCCCGATCCCAAGCGCCAGGGATGGGAGCGGTATGAGCCGAAGGGGCGCGGCATGGTTTGTTGCCGGCGAGCAGGCTCCGAGGAACCGAGGAGACATCGCAGCCGGCCCTTAGCAAACCGCCGCGGCCCGAGGCGAATTTAAGCGGACAGCCCGGCGGGCGCGGCGTGAGGGACAGCCGGCGTGAGCGTGCTCCGTCATCGCGAAACGACGGCTGAGGCGCCGCCCGGCGCGCAGCAGCGCGCCGGGCGGATGGCCGGATGTAATCGATTGAATATCAACAGGCTACACCGGCCCCGCGGCGAAGCCGCGGGGCCGGGGCGGTCATAATTCCGGTTCAACATCCGGCCATCCGCCGCGGGCATCCGCCCGCCGGCGGCGCCCCGAACGCCTGCGGCCGGGCGCCAAAAAAACGCCCTTTATCCGCATTTGGCATTCGTAAGAGTATTCCCTAATTTTGCAACCAAATTTAGAATTAGTCCAAATAAATGAAAATCACCCGGGATACCAAAATCGGTAAATTGTTGGAAATGGACGAGCGGATGCAGGATTGGTTGGTGTCCCTCTCGCCGGCCTTTAAGAAATTGACCAATCCCTTGCTGCGCAAGCACGTGGCACCGCGTGTCAGCATCAAAGATGCGGCCCGGATAGGCGGACTGACACCCAACGAATTTTTGCGCCGCCTGGAAGAGGCGGGTTACGAGGTGGAATATGCACCCGAAACCGGCCAAAACCCATCCGCCGACGATTGCAAGCAAGCGGAACGTTTTGACATTCAAGTTTTTGACGCCCGTCCGTTTTTGGACGAAGGCAAAGACCCTTTCCTGGCCATTCAGGAAAAATTGCGCGCGCTCGGGCCCGGTGAGGCCCTGGAAGTGGTGTTGGACTTTGCGCCCTTGCCCTTGATCGACATTTTCGGCAAGGCCGGATATCATTATTGTATGCGCCACGAAGCCGGCGGAACGGTGCATACCGTGTTTTTCTTACCCGGACAGCAAAGGGGCTTTTGGCACCGGTTGCGAAGGCGATTCCGTGGCGGCGGCCAAGGCCGCAAAGCGGGTCGATCCTTGCCGGGGGCACCCGAAGGACAAGTGCTTGGACCCGAAGTTTTTGAACAAAAACGGCAAGCCGCGGGCGACAAAATACGCCATTTGGACGTGCGCGGACTCGAAATGCCGCAACCGATGATGCAAATTTTGGAAGCCCTGCCTACGGTCGGCGACGACGAAGTCCTGTTTGTGGACCACGAACGTATCCCGCAATACCTGTTGCCCGAATTGGAAAAGCGCGGATTTTCCATAGCCGCCCGCACGGCACCTGACGGACACGTTCAACTATTGATTTTCAAAAAGAACAACGCATGACCAAACTCCATACCGACAATGCACCCGACATTAGCGTGGTCAAACCGCATTTTTTGTTTGGCGCCGTGGCCTTTCTGGCAGCGGTGGCACTGATGATTGCCGGGCGTCATCATATGTTCGGGCCCTACTACGGCAATAAAATACTGGCCGTGGTGCATGTGAACCTGCTGGGCTGGGCCATGATGTTGATATACGGCTCGCTGTATCAACTGGTTCCGGTGGTGTTTGAGTCGCGCCTGTTTAGTGAGCCCTTGGCCAAAATTACCTTTTGGGTTACCGGAATAAGCGTGGCCTTGATGGGCTATGCCTTTTGGTCGGGCCGCTTGGAGGACTTTTTGCCCGTGGCGGCAAGTTTGATGTATGCGGGCTTGTTTATGTTTGTGTTCAACATTGCTATGTCCTACCGGAAGGCGCGGTTGAAAAACGTTAAATCATACTTTATTATTGCCGCCATTTTTTGGCTTTTTATGACCCAAACCGAAGGTTTGTTGATGGCCTTTAACTTTAAGTATGGTTACTACGAAGCGGGAAATTTGTTTCACCTGAAAATCCACGCCTTGATGGGACTTGTGGGCTTTTTTCTGATGATGATTTTCGGGGTGGGAACCACGCTTGTGCCTATGTTTCTGGTGTCGCACAAGCACAGTGAACGCCCGCTGTGGCCGTCCTTTTTGTTGCTCAACGGCGGGGTGGCCCTGTTGGTGCTCAGTTGGTTGTTTTTCCCGGGGCAGATTTGGAACATTTCCGGTTGGCTGATGATAGCGGCCGGCGTGCTGTTCTACCTGAAATTTGTTTACGATGCCTATCGCAACCGCTTCAAGCGCATCCTGGACGAAGGTATGCAACCCACTATGCTGATGTTTGTTTTCCTGTTGATACCCGTGGTGCTGAGCGGAATGTTGCTTTGGCAAAAAAATCCCTACGGAACCATGGGAATGTTGCTGAGTTTGCTGCTGGGTTTCAGCACGATTTTCGGTGTGATCAACCTGATTATTTTGGGCCAAACCTACAAGACCATTCCTTTTATTATTTGGCTGGAACGCTACAAGCCCTATGTGGGAAAATACCAAATACCTTTGCCGCGCGAAGTTTATCTGGCTAAACTTGCCTTGGTGCAATACCGGCTTTACATCCTGTTCCTGGTGCTTTACGCCCTTGGCGTTATCAGCCGGAATTTTGTAATTTTGAACATCGCTTTAATCGTTTTGGCTGCTGTGGCCGTGATGTATAATTTCAATATGCTCAAAATGTTTTTCCACAAACCCGTGCTCAAACCTTTACCCGAAAAAAAATAAGCTTATGCCGTCCATAAAAACCTATCATTTGGTATTATTGGGATTGTTCGGAAAGAAAAAATCCGAAAAAGACGACTCCGCAAATACCGGAAACAACAAGGAACAAAATTCCCAAGCTCCCGCCGCCCGCAAAGCGGAAAATAACAACAAAATGACTGATGAAGAAATTCGCAAGGTGGAAGACCATATTTACGAATTGCTCAAACAGGTTATCGACCCGGAAATCGGATTGGACATTATCAACTTGGGCTTGGTCTATAACATTGTTTATGACGGGAAAAAACATATCTACATCGAAATGACCCTTTCCACGCCTGCTTGTCCGCTTAGCGATGCCCTGGTGTCGAATGTGAAAAATATTATCGAAAAATATTACCCTGGCTACACGGTGGATGTGGAACTGACCTTCGACCCGCCTTGGGATACTTCGATGATCAGCGAAGAAGGAAAACGTTTCCTGGGAATGATTCAATAGGTAAAAATATAACCAGGCACAAAAAAAACCGGCCGAAGGCGGCCGGTTTTTTTAATGCCGTAGTCCTTGGCGAATCCAGCGGATACGCCAGCGGGCGATTTGTTCGTTTACCGGTTCGGCATGCATACACATCAGCCCGAATGCCAAGGGGCTCATCCGGTAGTCCAAGACCGTTTGGCTATGAAAACCGGCAAAAACCGGACGGATGTGATGTTCGGGCACTTCGCCGGCTTGCTGCAACACATTTAGTGTGCGTTCCAAGGCGCGCGTAAATTGCTCCTCGGTTTCCATGCCCAGCAAATCGAACACATCCGAAGCGTAGAGATGCATGCGACTATCGATGAGCCGGTCCAAAAATTCGGCCACAAAACGGGGCATTTGCCCATAGATATCGGGTATGTTGCGTATCATCGTCGTAGGTTTTTCAGTTGTTCGTAGAGCTTACGTTCCTCATCGGTCAAGTGTTGGGGCACGCGAATTTTGACCGAAGCGTACAGGTCGCCAAACACACCGTCGCGTCCGTAAACGGGTAATCCCTTGCCCCGAATACGAAGCGTTTTTCCGCAGGATGTGCCGGCCGGTATGGTCATTTGGATGGTTCCCGTGGGCGACTGGACGGGAACTTTTCCGCCCAACACGGCCGTAAGGTCGTCCACTTCCACGGTGGTGTAGAGGTCGCTGCCTTTGCGCACAAAATGCGGGTCGTTTTCGGTGTGGATGGTGATATACAAATCGCCGGCCGGCACATCC
>JALWYR010000182.1 GCA_027003085.1 Flavobacteriales bacterium | reverse complement strand
GAAATTGTGCGCATCGAACATCCCGACCACTCCTACGCCGCCCTGGACGAAATGGTGGAACACGTCAAAGGGCTTTTGCAGGCCCTGAAATTGCCCTTCCGCATCGTACGACTCTGCGGCGGGGACTTGGGCTTTACGTCGGCCCTGACCTATGACTTCGAAGTATGGTCGGCGGCACAGAAACGTTGGTTGGAAGTGAGTTCGGTTTCCAATTTCGAAACCTTCCAGGCCAACCGGCTCAAACTGCGCTACCGCGACAAAAACAACCGCAAGCACTTGGCCCACACGCTCAACGGAAGTGCCTTGGCCCTGCCGCGCGTGGTGGCCGCATTGCTGGAAAATAACCAAACGCCCGAGGGCATCCGCATTCCGGAGGCCTTGCAAAGCTATACCGGTTTTGCCCTTATCGACCAACCGAATCCCTAGCGGTCTTGCCCTATGCGTATCCTGATTGTCAACGGGCCTAACCTGAATTTGTTGGGCGAACGTAAACCGGAGGTTTACGGGACGGAAGATTTTGCCACAGTGCTGGCACGCTTGCGCAAGGATTTTCCCGGGGTGCTCATCGAATACCGCCAAAGCAATCACGAAGGCGATTTGATCGACTTTTTGCATCGCGGCCGGCGGATTTACGACGGTTTTGTGCTCAATGCCGGCGGCTACACACACACCTCGGTGGCCTTGCGCGATGCGGTGGAAGCCGTTGCCCCGCCGGTGGTGGAAGTGCATTGGTCGAATATTGACCGGCGTGAACCTTTCCGCCGCACATCCTTGCTGGCCGATGTGTGTGCCGCCCGGTTCTACGGGCAAGGCGAAAACTCCTACCGCCAAGCCGTGAAGTGGCTTATTTCGCACCTGAGTAAATGACAAAACCAATCCCGCCGTTTTTTCCCGCTTCCAGCGCCCGGCGCATTGTCCAGGCATTGGCCGGAGTCAAAACCGCACGCTTGGCTTTGCCCGGAACTTCGGCCGTAGGCGCCCTGTGGGCAAGCGTTTGGCAGCAAACCGGGCGTCCGGTGGTCATCATACTCAATAGGCGCGACGAAGCGGGATTTGTTTTCCGCGATTTGCAACAATGGATGCCTGCCGGAGACTTGTTCTTCCTGCCCGCATCGTTCAGGCACCTGGCCCGGCCCGAAGACACGGACGCCTTTTCGTTGCAAAGCCGGATACAAACGCTGGATGCCTGGCAAAAAGGCATTCCGGCACTCACCGTGAGCTATGCCGGGGCCTTTTTGGAAAAAATACCTGCACCCGAAGCCGCAGCCGGACGGCAATTTACTTTGCACACGGGCGATATTTCCGACCCGGACTTTCTGAACGAATGGCTTTTTTCGATGGACTTCGAACGGGTGGATTTGGTCTCCGAGCCCGGGGAATTCGCCCTGCGCGGCGGCATTATCGACCTGTTTCCGTTCAACACGCCCGAACCCTATCGCATCGAATTCGACGACGACCGTATTGCCCGCATAGCACCCTTTGACCCCGAAACCCAATTGCGTAGCCACCGCACGGTCGATACGTTGCAAATCAGCGGGCCGCCGGCCGGGGATGAACAAATGACCGAAATAAACAAGGTTTTACCCGGAAACGCCATCCTTTGGTTTGCATCGCACCGCCAAGTGGAAATGCTGGCCCGGGAAATATCCGAAGCCCACGGGGAACGCTTGTGGCGGGACTTTCGTATCGATGCTTTGCCCCCGGGCATCAACATATTGTCGGGCTCCGAAATCGCCGGCCCCGACCTGAGTCCTGCACTCAAACCCTTGCCGCCCTTTGGCGCAGGTTTTGAAATGTTCGAACAATACGTAAACCACAAAATATCCGAAGGATATTCCCTTTACCTGGCTTGCGGCAACGATGCCAACAAAAAACGTTTGGAAAAAATCCTGGAAAGCCGCCTGCCGGATGTGGCATTCCATTGGTTGAACTATGAACTTTGGGCCGGTTGGGACGATACCGAACAGGCCGTTGCAGTGATTCCCGAACACAGCATTTTCGGCCGCCCCGCAGTGCGACATACCGAAAAACTCAAACAAAAAAAGCAAAAACTGCTCCTTCGCGAACTGAATCAATGGCACAAAGGCGACTATATTGTCCACGCCGACCACGGCATAGGTATCTACGAAGGATTGGTCAAAATGCAACGCGGCGGACAAACGGTGGAAGCCGTCAAATTGCGCTACAAAAACGACGACCTGATTTATGTGGGCATCCACAGCTTGCACAAACTGAGCAAATACCGCAACCGCGACGGCAAGCCGCCCAAAATCCACGGATTGGGATCCACCGCTTGGCAACGCACCAAACAGCGCACCAAAAAACGACTGAAAAAACTGGCTTTCGACCTGCTGCAACTCTACGCCGAGCGTAAGCAACAAAAGGGCTTTGCCTTTGGTGCCGACACGCCCATGCAATGGCAATTGGAAAGTTCGTTCCGCTACGAAGACACCCCCGACCAAGCCCGTGCCACGGCCGAAGTGAAACGCGATATGGAAGCGCCGCGCCCTATGGACCGGCTAGTGTGTGGCGATGTGGGCTTTGGCAAAACCGAAATTGCCATCCGTGCCGCCTTCAAAGCCGCCGACAACGGCAAGCAAACGGCCGTATTGGTACCCACCACCGTTTTGGCCTTCCAGCATTACAGGACTTTTTCGCAACGACTCAGAAATTTTCCGGTAACGGTGGAATACCTCAACCGCTTCCGTTCGGCCAAGCAACGCAAACAAATACTGGACGATTTGGCGGCCGGGAAAATAGATATTTTGATTGGCACGCACGCCATTGTGAGCGACAAGGTGCGGTTCAAGGATTTGGGCCTGCTGATTATCGACGAGGAACAAAAATTCGGCGTCAATATCAAGGAAAAAATCAAAAACCTGAAAAAGCACATCGACGTGCTCACGCTAACGGCTACGCCCATTCCGCGAACACTTCAATTTTCGTTGATGGGCGAACGGGATTTGTCGGTGATCAACACGCCGCCGCCCAACCGCATTCCCATACGCACCGAGGTGCACCGGTTTGACAGGCAATTGATTCGCCAAGCCATCGAACGGGAAATGGCCCGTGGCGGACAAGTGTTTTTTGTGCACAACAGGGTAAAGGACATCGAACAAATCGCCGCCATGCTCCGGCACGACATTCCGCATGCCCGCATTGCCGTGGCCCACGGACAAATGAAAGGAAGCGAATTGGAAAAAATCATGCTGGATTTTATGCGCGGACGCTACGATGTGCTGGTGAGCACGGCCATTGTGGAAAACGGCTTGGACGTGCCCAATGCCAACACCATGATAGTAAACAACGCCCACATGTTCGGTCTGGCCGATTTACATCAATTACGCGGCCGCGTGGGCCGCTCCGACCGCGAAGCATATTGTTGGTTTCTCATCCCTTCCCAGGAAGCATTGAACGAAGATGCCCGCAAGCGTATGCACGTATTGGAAACCTACACCGCCCTGGGCAGCGGTTTCGAAATTGCCATGCGCGATTTGGAAATTCGTGGTGCAGGCGATTTGTTGGGCGCCGAACAAAGCGGTTTTATCAACGACCTGGGTTTTGACTTGTATCGCAAAATACTGGCCGAAGCGGTGGACGAAACCCGTCGTGAACTTTCGAACGAACAGGAACCGGAAAATTTCGTATTGCATCCCGAACAGGTAACGGTGCATACCGACAGCGAATCCTTTATTCCTACCGCTTATGTTCCGTCGTCCGGTGAACGGCTTGCCCTATACCGCCAAATCAACGGAGCAAAGGATTTTGAAGCCCTGGAACAAATCCGCCGTGAAATGACCGACCGGTTCGGTCCCTTGCCGCCGCAAGTCGAAGAACTCCTTCAATGGGTGCGCATCAAGATGCTGGCCGCCCGTTTGGGTTTTGAAAAAATTATTTGGAAAAAAGGCGTATTGTCGGCCTACCCTACACCGGATCCTGCTTATGTCGATTCGGATATATGGCTCAAAATCCTGGAATATGCCGGCACACAAACCGGCAAGTTTAGCATCCGTCCGCGGAGCGATGGAGGCTTTGTTTTGGAAGCCGGCGGTATTTTTTCTCCTCCTGCAATTGAAAAATTATTTGATAGGCTCGTCGAAAATATAATTTCGGAAAATTCATAAAATCCGATCAAGTATTTTTTTGGGATTGATTAAAAAACCCAACTATGAAAATTTTATTCTCGAATATGGAATTTTTTATTTATATTTGAAGGAAATTTTAAACCATTAAATTCTAACCCTATGAAAAAACTCGGACTTTTGCTCGTTGCAGTGTTGATGTCGGCGAATGTGTTTGCCAAAAACGCTTCGCTGTTTTCCTACAACCACGCCAAAGTGGAAAAGGCGCTTGTAAGTGCTACTGTACTGGATCATTTTGTAAGCAATAACATGCTTACGGCCGATCAGTTAAATGTTGACAATCCCGTAGTAGCTAACTTTAAAGCCAGCGCCAACGCCCCCGTCATGGGTCCCAATTCCGCCTTGGGTATTCCCGGATTTGTTTGGGGTTTGATCCTCGGTTGGGTAGGTATTCTGATCGTTTATCTGGTTACCGAAGACCAGGAAGAAACCAAGAA